>URVP01000160.1 GCA_900551345.1 uncultured Eubacteriales bacterium | reverse complement strand
GGTATAACCGGCTACATATCAGGTATTACCGGTAACATGCGGACAGGCTTTGCAGCAGCTTTTGTTTTTCCCCTTTTACTTATAGTTGGAATTTGTGTTATTAAGTTTATAAATAGAACAAAGGAGGCTAAAAACACATGAAACTTATGATTGCATCTGATATACACGGCTCTGCTTATTATTGCGGTAAACTTATGGAGCTTTACAAAAAAGAAGAACCGGACAGGCTTTTACTATTGGGGGATCTTCTTTACCACGGACCCAGAAATCCTCTTCCGAAGGAGTATGACCCCAAGCAAGTACTTGCCATGCTTAATTCGGTTAAAGAAAAAATTATATCTGTTAGGGGTAATTGCGACAGCGAAGTTGATCAGATGGTACTTGAATTTCCTATGATGTCTGACTCTGCAATTATCGATATGGGCAATATGATTCTTTTTGCTTCTCACGGTCATATTTACAGCCCTGAAAATCTTCCGCCTATGACCAAAGGCAGCATCTTTGCAAGCGGACATATTCATATTCCCGTATGTAAAGATGTTAATGGAATACTCTGCATAAATCCCGGTTCAGTTTCTCTGCCTAAAGATGACACACCTAACAGCTGCATCATTATAGACGGCGGCGTGATTGAGTGGAAAAATCTCGACGAAGAAACCTATAAATCTTATAATATTTCAAAGTAATACAGCAGCCTTATTGCAAAAAAATGCGATAGGGCTGTTTTTTTTTGTCACTAACTTAAATTGTTTGTCATATTATGTTATTGTCTTACAAATATGAAAGATTGGAGTATATAATATGCTTGAATGTAGAGATATTGACAGAAGATTAGGGTATGCTTTCGTTCCGGTGCAGACCCTTGACAAAGTTTTTACTCCTGAAGAAGGTCTGGCAAGAGCGACCATGTTTCCTGAATTATATTTGCCGTTAGGCGTATACGGAGGGGGCGTGCTTGATGACTGACCGTGAAAATCTTATGAGAAAGATACAATCGTATCTTTTTGCCGCTGAAGATTTTGTTTTATATCTTGATACTCATCCCGAAGATAAAAAGGCCATCGAAATGCATAAGGCGCTTGTAAAAAAGGCACAAGAGGCTGTGTGCGAATATGAACAGCAGTTCGGTCCTTTGACTTCAAGTTCTTCATGGGGATGCAGTGAAAAGTGGGACTGGATTGAATCACCCTGGCCGTGGGAATAAATAACAGAAAGGAAAATTAAACCATATGTGGGAATATCAAAAAGCATTACAATTTCCGATAAAAATTAAAAATGCCAATCCTAAGCTGGCTTCATTTATCGTAAGTCAGTACGGCGGTCCCGACGGTGAACTGGGGGCTTCGCTTCGCTACCTTTCACAGCGTTATGCAATGAAAGATAATGTAGTAAAGGGTATTTTGACTGATATAGGTACGGAAGAGCTGGGTCATTTGGAAATGGTGGGTACGATTGTACACCAGCTTGCAAGAAATGCTACAACAGGTGAAATAGAAAAAAGCCCTATGGCTCCATACTTTATTGAAAATGGCAGAGGAGTATTCCCGGGAAGTGCTTCGGGCGTTCCCTTCTCAGCAGCTGCCGTAGCTTCAAAAAGTGATATAATAGCAAACCTTGTAGAGGATCTGGCAGCAGAGCAAAAAGCAAGAGCTGTATATGATAATATACTTCGTGTATGTGATGACCCTGATGTGGCAAAGGTAATTAAGTTTCTTCGTCAAAGGGAAATAACTCATTTCCAGCGTTTTGGTGAAGCGAAACGGAAACTTACAAGTAGGAAAAAAGCCCATAGTTTACGCTGTTTTGCAGCACCAATAAAATACAAGAGTTATGATATTGAGCTATAAAAGGTATTGCTTTAACTGCAATGCCTTTTTTCTTATGACAAATTTTATGCGAAAGGATTTTCATAAATGAACAGGAAAAAATCAAAACAGCTATGCCCGACCTGCAAGACCGGGCAGGACACATATTTACTGGACAGCCGCAACCCGTTTTGTCCGCACTTACATTGCTATAACGGAAAAACCTGTACGGCATATGTGCCGCTTGAAAATACCGCGGAGAAAAAGGACATTCCCAAAACGAAAAATAAAGAGATTGGAGGCGAGAGCTTATGAGCGGTGAAAGCTATGTATTTCAGTTTACCCTTGTAAATAAACAAGACCCTGAGAATACCGTGGATATTACCTTTCCCACAACGGCGGAGGCAATAAACAGCGCGCTCAAAGAAATAGGGCTGCCCGAAAATGCAAGCCGTGATTTATATTTCCTGATGAGGATTTTCAAACAATAGACAACATCTGTGAAACTACCTATGTATCAGGAAATAAGGTATATGAAAACAGCATAAACGAACTGAATTATCTTGCGGAGCTATTGGACGGTATGACGCCTGACGAGAAACTTGTTTTTTCGGCGGCGATTGAAGCGGGCGAGCATTGCATGTATATATCAGACCTCATAAACCTTGCGCAGAATACGGAGTGTTACAATGTTATAGACAATATATACGATTATGAAGATGTAACGCGGTATTTTCTTGCTGAACGCGGAGTTGACATATCCGGGCTTGGATTTTTAATTGATTACATTAACTTTGAAAAATGCGGCGAGGATTTATGCAAAGAAGATGGCGGCGTCCTGCTTGACGGGTGTTATCTTGAAACGAACCGCGCCCGTTTTGCGGAGGTATATAACGGAGATATTTTTACTGTTCCCGAACAGTACCGGGTTGTACCCTTTGCGCGCGAACCGGATTTTTTGGATAGGAAGGTTGAGCGTTCTATGGAACTGGCATTAGACCTTGACAGCTTCTTCCGTTCCCACGATAAAGAGTACGGCGAAAAATACTCTGCCGTGGACTTACCCGAACATTTATCCGATTGCCTTTTAGAAAACAACCTTGATAAAATCAAGGAAATGCTTGCAGATTTGGGGCAGCTTGAAAACGATGTGCTTCCGTCGGAGCTTGCGGAATATGAAAAGATATTTTTGGCAGACATACCGGAAAAGCAGGAAAGAGATTTTGAAAAGCCGGGGCGCCATTTGATACATGTTCAGTCGGCCTGCAACAGCAACTATAAAGGGATGATTGCTTTTGTGGGCGACGACGGCAAGGTGTATTTGGGAAAACAGGAAAACTATCTTTTCCGAACGGAGCATATTCCATTCTATGATAATACCGACAAATCATTTACCTTTGTTTCCGACAACAAGCAGATGTATTACTTCCTCTACGGCGAGGGCTATCTATCTTCACAGGCTGACATGGTGAAAAACGGGTATCTTACCGAAAATGATTACGCTGAATTTGACAGGCTACAAAAGGGCGTATTATCGCAGTTTGAGAAAACAAGGGAATTTACCTTTGCGGGAAAGCCGTTTGAATATCTCGAAACGGCGGAAAAGTCGGAGGAACAAAACTATAACCACATTGACGGCATTATCAACAACAAGCCGCCGGACGATAGAGAGAATAAACAAGAGAGCCGGACGCACGGACAGGACAAGTATTTGCATGTGGGGCAAAACAGCGGGATTATCAGTTTGGGCAATTCCCGTTCCAATACAATCATACATACGCACTCGCAGCAGGTAAAAAGCAGCAGCGTTGATATTAAGGGAGCTTACAGGGAAAAGGCGGGCAAAAAGCCTTCCGTTAAGGCAAGGCTGCGGCAGGCGCAAAAGGAGCGAGGCGAACGCAGGGAACCAAAGAAACCGCCCAAACATTCGCCGCCGGAGCGATGAGCGCCATTATACGGTTGGAGCCTAAGCAGAGCCGGAGGGTCAACGCTCTTGTGCGCCGTGAGTGCTGCAACTACGATAACGGGAATTGTATTCTGCTGGACTGTACCTGTCCGCAAACGATTACCTACTCTCATATTATCTGCAAATGGTTCAAAACTGCCGTTCTGCCATTGGACAAGGAACTGCATATTGAACTGATGAAACCGAAAAACACAAGGGTATGCACCGTATGCGGCGCGGAATTTACCGCACCGACACGGAAATTCAAATACTGTGATAA
>URVP01000159.1 GCA_900551345.1 uncultured Eubacteriales bacterium | reverse complement strand
CACACATACGGGATAGGAATGAAAGGGCTGAATGCCGGTGATGAATTCAGATCTGATTCCACCCTCAATGCTACACTTGAATATCACGAAAAGGCAAAGAGGTATGGATTAGGAGAGAAAGAAATCATAGTTGACGAATGGGGACTTTGCAGTACGGGATTTAAAGATATGACAGCTTGTCCCAAATTTGAATTCAGAAACAGCGAATTTTACTCTGCACATTTTGCAAAGCTTATATGTGATTATGTAAAAGCTGACGCTCCTGTTGAAAAAATGCTGATGTGCGTTTGCGGACAGTATAACCTAAAAAAAGACTTTATGGGATACAGAAGTCTGTTTACTCTTAATATGTTCCCAAAACCCATATACAACGCATATGTCCTTGCCGCAAAGCTGGGCAATACTCTTGTAAATTGTACGCCGGCTCCTGAAAATACAGGGGTTTTCCCAACAATAGACAGTGAGGGAAAAATTACAATAATGGCATATCACACAGATGACGATATGGAAAACACATCAGAGGATGTGAGTCTTACGCTGTGTCTGAAGGACCTAAGCGGAGTATATAAAATGACAAAATACTGCATAGACAAAACGCACTGCAATTCATACACAAAGTATAAAGAACTGGGTTCACCATACAATCCCGACCAATGGGAAAGAGAGATCATAGGACAGGCAGGTAAAATACGCCCGATGGAAAATCCAAAAGGGATTAGTATAAATGGTGATTATGATATCCCTCTTACTCTCACAAACGACAGTATGTACATAATAGAACTTGAGCCGGTTAAATAAAGAATGTGAAAATAATGAGCGCTGCAAGAAACCATATTCTTGCAGCCTTTTTATATGTTTAAATATCAAAATGTAAAATATTTTAAGATAAAGTATTGACATCTACTACTTATTGTAGTAATATATAGTTACGACATGTTGTAGTAAGAATTTTAAGGAGGATGAACATGGAAACAATTAAGAAAATATCCGCATCGGAAAGGGAAATAATGAATATCATCTGGGACAGCGGAAAGGCTCTGTGTGTAAATGATATTTTCGATATTTTGGCAGAAAAGGATTGGAAGTATACCACGGTTGCAACCTTTCTGACACGGCTGTGCAAAAAAAATTTTTTAACCTGTGAAAAGAAGGGAAACCAAAATTTTTATTCTGCGGCAATAAGTTTGGACCAATATTTAAAAGAACAAACGCAGGAATTTGTAAATGATTTATACGGAGGAAGCCCGGCTGATTTTATAGCAGCTCTTACAAAGGACAAAATATCCGAAAGTGATTATGACGAGCTTATGTCTATATTAAAAAAATACGAAAACAAGTAACAAAGAGGGGATGTACATATGTTTGAATTAATTTTTTTCAAAATACTCTTTATGAGTATATCTATGTCGGCATGCTTTGTTACTGTATTTATAATTTCTAAAGTAGGTAAAAAACTTTTCAGCAAGCAGGCGTTAAAGCTTCTTTGGCTTATTCCTCTTCTATTTGCTCTTATACCGGTTTCAGGGAAACTGCATAATGCTGATACAAACCGATACATACAAAAAGAAGCGGTTCAAAAATATACGCCTGTGAGTACAGTGCAAAATACAACGCCGTATGAAATTCAGCCCACTGTGGATTTAACTGAAAATATAACAAACAACAAAGATACACAAATAAACGAAAACACAGCTGTCACTGACGAAGGATTAAGTTTTTCTCAAATAGATTTAAGACAATTATTATCATTGCTGTATTTTATAATTGTGCTGATTATGATATTTTACGGTATTATCCGAACGGTATTATTCAGGAAAAGACTAAAAAACATAACTTACCCTGCCGAAGATACAATTTTAACAGAATGTAAAACAGGTCTTGGTATAAAGAAAAAAGTGCAGCTAATGTTTATTGATCTTGAAGTATCGCCTTTTGCATACGGAATTATAAAGCCTAAAATAATAATTCCCCGCAACAGATGCACCAAACAGATAATAATGCACGAGCTTACCCACATAAAAAAAGGAGATTTAATATATCTTGTGCTTATCAGAATGGTTAAGATAATACATTTTTTCAATCCTCTTGTGTATATTTTTTCAAACGAAATCAGAAGCACTATAGAACTTGCGTGCGACGAATACTGCTCATCGCATATGACGGATGAAGAAAAAATCAGCTACGGAAAACAGATAATAGAATTTTCGGCGCCTATTGCATCAGAAGCAGCCTGCCTGTCGGAAAACGGCAGAAAGGTAAAAGAAAGGGTGGAACATATAATGACATACAGGAAAAAAAGAAAGATTACCAAAATAACAGCAATATGTATTTCAGCATTGATTATTTTAAGTCAAACTGTTTTAGCGGCAACAATCAATAATTCATCACCGGTAAAATCTTACATTATAAATAATGCAGATGAAGTATACAGAGTTGTATACAGAAACGGAGATGAATTTTATTACAGCGGATACAGCGGCAGACTTGAAAGCCGTGCGGCACTTATCAACACTGAAATATTCAAAGGCTTTTCTGCTGATTTAAACTTGGAATTTAAAGATAGTTTAAATGAGCAATATGTAGAAAAAACTTTTGATGCCGATATGACAATAGAGATGGACAAATTCATAAAATCGGTCGATAACGGCAAAGTGTGGCAAGGATTGTTTACGGTAACCATTAACGGCGATGTGATTATGGACAAAGCAAACGGATATATTAACAATGTTCCCGGCGATTATGAAAGAGCCGCAGCAAGGCTCTTAATAGAGCAGGGAGATATTACATTAGATTTAGAGTATATGAACTTCGGGCTTGATACAGACAGCATAATAAACGCTGAAAATGAAGAAACGGTAAAAAATGATTTTGCCGCTGAAAAGGAAAGAAATCTGCAAGGAAAAATCATCAGCTGCAAAAACGATTTAAACAGCGGCGATAACCTGCGCGAAGGATACGGCAGAACCAAAGGAAGCAGTGTATCCATGCAGCTTTCGTATAATAAATCAAACGGCAGACTTTACTGTAATCAGCTATCCTGTTACGGCAGCAGATATGTTACAACCGTACCGGGAGAAAAGTATACCTTCAGCGGTGACAGTGCAAGCGGCAAATTTTTAATAAAAGAATCGGGAAATATCACTCTTGACGAATTTGAAGGCGCTCTTTCGGGACTGGACTCAAGCACGCTTACCATAGCAAGTAATGACGGAAAGCTCAAAGCTGTTTATGAGGTATGGGATGATGAAGACATTAACCGTGACCATTGGCTTACCGACTATCCCGTAAACAGTTATGAATCTACCTGTGAAATAGACATTTATTCGCTCAGACTGTCCGATCTGCCCTTTACACTGGAACTGAGCGAAGATAAGACCTATGTCACCATGACTATAAAGGATGGATTTGAAGCTGAGGGCTGGGGCTTTTCCTACGCTTCCTACATCGGTGAAAACGACGTTTATCAAACGGGGTCAAGCAAAGAGTATAAGAGCAGTGTGCGTCTTGAGCTAAGTCCTTCATTCGGCACACATAATCTTCAATTTTTCTGGTTTAACACACAGCCTTATGCGGAAAAAAGCAATATAGACATACTGTTCAGAATAGTAAACGGTGAAATCCTTTACCACAATGCTGCAGAGGGGGTAACCATAAACAAAAACTTTTCGGGGAAACAAGCTCTTGATGTGATGAGACCCTATCTTTATGAAATGTTTTAAGATAAATCAAGATTATATATTTATAAAAGAGACACACAGAAAGCGTCTCTTTATTTGTCTTTGGGTATTCCATACCAACCGGATTGTTTTAGAATATGCTGCAATTGAGAAACAAATAAAATTAATTGAAACTTTTTTGTAGAATTATCTTGTAATTTTTTGTAAATATGATATGATATATAAGAATAAATATAAATAGTATAATCGGAGGTTTTATGTGTGAGTGTATTGGTTAAGTTACCTGACATAGGTGAGATTCAGGACAATTCGGGATTTATCCTTTTGGACAAGACAACGGACGGTCGTTTTGAAAAGGGTAAAAAC
>URVP01000158.1 GCA_900551345.1 uncultured Eubacteriales bacterium | reverse complement strand
CTACAAACTCTGTTTTCTCTTTAATTGCATCAAATACGGACTCGTCCCATGCAGCCTCATCTCCGGTTTTTCTTCCTGCACGGGCTCTTTCTCTTTGTTGGTCCATAAGCTTGTTAAATCCGTCATAATCAATCTTAATGTTTTTATCTTCAAGGATTTCTGCCGTTAAATCGATGGGGAATCCATAAGTATCATAAAGTTTAAATGCCATATCACCCGACATTTCGTCGCCTTCCAAATTCTTTAAATAATCTGAAAGTATGTCCATACCTGAATCAATTGTCTTACGGAAGCTCTCTTCCTCTACGCTTATAACCTTTTTAATGTATCGGCAGTTTTCTTTAATTTCAGGATAAGCATCGCCCGACTCCTCAACAACCGTATCAACAAGGTCAGCAAGGAATGGTCCTTGTATACCAAGAAGCTTTCCGTGTCTTGCCGCACGGCGGAGCAAACGACGAAGCACATATCCTCTTCCTTCGTTAGAGGGCTTAATCCCGTCGGATACCATAAATGTTGTACCTCTTATATGGTCGGTGATTACACGAAGAGAAACATCGGTCGAATCATTTTCACCATATTTAACTCCTGCTATTTGAGATACTTTATCCGTAATTCGCTTAATTGTGTCCACATCGAACAAAGAAAGGACGCCCTGCATAATACAAGCAATTCTTTCAAGTCCCATACCTGTATCAATGTTCTTTTTTGCAAGAGGAGTATAATTGCCCTCGGCGTCACGATCAAACTGTGTAAACACAAGGTTCCAGAACTCAACATATCTGTCACAGTCACATCCTACGGCGCAATCCGGACTTCCGCAGCCGTATTCAGCGCCACGGTCGAAATAGATTTCAGAACATGGTCCGCACGGGCCTACACCGATTTCCCAAAAGTTGTCCTCTTTACCCAAACGAACAATTCGATCCGGTGAAACACCAACCTCTTTTGTCCATATATCGAAAGTTTCTTCATCTTTTTCATATATACTTACCCACAGTCTATCCACGGGGAGTTTGAGAACTTCCGTTACAAATTCCCACGCCCATGCTGTAGCTTCATGTTTAAAATAATCACCAAATGAGAAATTACCCAACATTTCAAAAAATGTACCATGGCGTGCTGTTTTGCCGACTCTCTCAATATCGGGAGTTCTTATGCACTTTTGGCAGGTGGTCATTCTAAGGGCAGGCGGTGTTTCCTTACCCGTGAAGTATGGCTTTAAAGGAGCCATACCGGCATTTATGAGCAAAAGACTGTTGTCATTCTGCGGTACCAGCGAAAAGCTTGGGTGTCTTAAATGACCCTTGCTTTCAAAAAAGCTGAGATATTTTTCTCTGATTTCATTCAGTCCTAATTTTTCCATTGTATATATTCCTTTCACTAATTTTGCATAAACATAAAAATACACAATATATTTTACCACTAATCCCCGTTTTGTCAACCTTTTTTCTTGACTTGTTTCCAATATTATGATAAAGTTTTTATGACAAATTTTAACGAAAGGAAGAGATCATTATGAAAATGACATTTCGCTGGTACGGCGCTGACGATCCGGTTACACTTGAACAAATCAGACAAATCCCCGGCATGACAGGCGTTGTATCAGCTATTTATGATACTCCCGTAGGCACTGCGTGGAGCCTTGAATCCATACAGGCTCTCAAAAAAACCATAAACGATGCAGGGCTTGAATTTGAAGTGGTAGAAAGTGTTCCGGTACACGAGGATATTAAGCTGGGCCTTCCAACCCGTGATGAAATGATTGAAAACTACTGTACAACCTTAAAACGGCTCGCTTCTGAAGGTGTCAAGGTTGTATGCTATAACTTCATGCCCGTATTTGACTGGACTCGTTCTGACCTTAATTATGAATTGAGTGATGGATCTACCGCTCTTATCTATGACGCCGAAACTGTTGCAAAAATGGATCCGAACCTTGGCGAGCTTTCACTGCCCGGCTGGGACTCAAGCTTTACAAAAGAGAGCATGCAGGCAGTGCTTGCACAATATAAAAATGTTACCGAAGAAGACCTTTGGAACAATCTTAAATACTTTCTTGAAAGAGTGTGCAAAGTCGCAGATGAAGTAGGCATCAAAATGGCTATTCACCCGGACGATCCGCCATGGGGTATTTTCGGACTGCCGAGAATAATAACCGGTGCAGAAAGCCTTCGTAAACTTATTAAGCTGGTAGACAGACCCAGTAACGGTATAACCCTTTGCACAGGTTCGCTTGGTGTAAATCCCGCAAACGACCTGCCCGCAATGATAAGAGAGTTCGGCGACCGAATTTATTTCGGCCATTGCAGAAATGTTAAAATCACAGGCGATAAATGCTTTGAAGAATCAGGACATCTTTCAGCTAACGGATCTCTTGATATGTCAGAAATTATGCAGGCATTCAGAGACATTGACTTTAAATATTATATCCGTCCCGACCATGGCAGAATGATATGGGGCGAAACAGGCAGACCCGGATACGGCCTTTATGACAGAGCTTTGGGCGCAACATATCTTAACGGTCTTTGGGAAGGCTTGGGACATAATAAATAAAAGGGATTTGCGGACTATGTTTGATACAATACTTTTCGACCTGGACGGCACTCTTTCACGCTCAGCCGAAGGAATTACAAAAAGCGTACAGTATATGCTGGAAAAGTTCGGAATTCATGAACCCGACCTTAAAAAGCTTGAACGCTTTATAGGGCCTCCCATTACACAGTCGTTAAAAGATTTTTACGGTTTTGACGAAGAAAAGGCGTGGCAAGGAGTCTTGTATTATCGTGAAAGATTTGAAACAAAAGGCGTCTTTGAAAATCAACCATATGACGGCATTGAGGAAATGCTAAAAGACCTTAAAGAAAAAGGCAAAATTCTCGCTGTAGCGACTTCCAAACCTCAGCCGCAAACGGATATTATTCTAAAGAGATATGGATTTGATACATACTTTGACTGCATTAAGGGTCCGGACCCAAAAAGTAAAACCAGCACAAAGGCAGATGTAATATCAGAAGTTTTGCGTCTGCTTAACAGTGACAAAAGCCATACCGTAATGGTAGGTGATAAATCTCACGATGTAAACGGTGCAAATGCAAACGGAATTAAAAGCATCGGAGTTCTTTACGGGTACGGAAGCCGCCGGGAACTTGAAGAAGCAGGTGCAGATTTTATAGTTCAAAACATAAACGAACTTAAAACACTTCTTTTAAGCTAAAATTTAAAAAACATAAACCTGATTCGGTAAAATACTTTGTATATCCGAATCAGGTTTTTTTATATTGCACTATGAATTTTTCAGGTTATTAAGCCGTTCTGTCATGAAAAGCATAAGAAGAGCAAAAAACATAATGAACCAAGGGTAAAATCCAATACTTATATTATTTGCAATAAGGCCAAACAACGGGGGCATAAAAGTGGATCCTGTATATGCACTTGCCATCTGCACCCCAACAATCGCCTGAGAATTTTCTGCACCGAAGTTTTCAGGTGTGGAATGTATAATCGATGGATAAATGGGTGCGCAGCCAAGACCCGTTATGATTAGTCCCGCAAGACATACCCAGTCAGATTTTAAAGGCAGCATTACCATAATAATTCCGCAGATTAATACCCATATACCCATTCTTATCATATTCTTATCGCCTATCCTATCCGCAATGAAACCGGATGCAAAACGGCCAAAAGTAATGCCGAGGAAAAAAAGTGATGCAAACATTGCAGCATTTTCGCTGCTTATTCCCCTATGTATAACCAGGTAACTGCTTGCCCAAAGTCCAATGGTTGTTTCCAAGGCACAATATGCAAAAAAAGCTGCAAGTATATATTTGACTCCACTTATTTTAAAAATACTGCTCAATGTAAGGGCGGGTAAATTCTCCAAGGATTCTTTCGTCTGTCTTTTTTGCCACAGAGGCAAACTTGTCAGCAAAACCACAGTAAATATAATTTGCAATATGGATATGGACAGATACCCTTTTTCCCAGCCTAAACCACTCATTAGGCAATAGCAACCATTTCTTTTCTGTCTGCCATTATTCCCATTCCTTTCTTTAACTTTT
>URVP01000157.1 GCA_900551345.1 uncultured Eubacteriales bacterium | reverse complement strand
TCTTATAATACCCGGCATTTCGGGAGCTCTCTCCCTGGTGTTCCCCTTGATACTCAGCGGAACACAGAATTTCGGAAGAAATATGTTTATGTTTAATGTTTCCTTAGACTTTATGGTGTTTATATCAATAGTCGGGGGGATATGGGAACTTCTTCGCAGACGCCGGTATGTAAGGGATAAATACGGTGTAACACAGTAAATATTAAAACTTTTTAAAGATAAATGAGAAAGGAGATGCAGCATTGAAAAAGCTTTACAGATCTCAGACCGACAGGAGACTTTTTGGAGTGTGCGGCGGCATTGCAGAGTATTTCGGCGTTGATTCCACTCTTATTCGTCTTGCTTGGGTGATACTTGCATTTTGTTTCGGTTCGGGAATTCTTGCTTACCTTATTGCGGCTTTAATTATACCGTCCGAATATTAATTATAAGTTTAATACCAAAAAGGGGCTGTTCATTAAGACAGCCCCTTTTTATGCATTTAAAAAATATTTTCTATACTCAGATTGTCAGTTTCTCTCAGATGATTTATCAAAAAGTCAAGCTCTGAAATAAGTGCCCGGGCTTCCGGCTTTTCTTTTTCTGCAGCAAACCGCTCAAGCTGTCTTATGGACATAATGATTTCGTCCACCTCTTGATGTTCAACTATCATTTCGTACAGCGGGGTGTATTTTTCCCATCGCTGTGATGTATCTTTGCACAATTTTACCGCTTGCTGCCAGTCCTCAGCTTCAACGGCGCTGTCTGCGGACTTTAAAAGTTCCCTTATTTCATGAGTTGTATTGGTTATAAAAATATGAGGAACTACTATAAGAACAATAATCAGAAAAGACAGTACAATACATATCCATATGGATTTCATTTTTATACTCTCCTTGTGTTTAATAAATTTAATGTGCATAATATTTATGCGCCTGCCTGACCGTTTTGGCTGTCATTTTGGATAATACTCATCTGACCGTTTGTTTCTACAATTGCATATTTTATGTTTTTTATATCTCGGCAGCCTGCAAGACGCAATTCTTCTTTCAGGTCGTCAGAGCTCATCCTCAGCCGCCGCATTTCGTTGCGGTCTATTTTACCGTTGTTTATTATAATGCTGGGCTTGCCGGAAAACAGCACTCGAATGGGTTTGCATTTCATACCTGCGTAGGACAGGGAAATTTCAAGTACGATAAGTATAATAATCGGCAGTATTCCTACCAGTATGGGAGTACCGCTGTTACCCATAGGTATGGCGGCGAGTTCCGAAATCATTATTGTTACAACCATCTCGGAAGGCTGCAAATCGCCTATCTGTCGTTTTCCCATAAGCCGCATGGCAACGATTACCGCAAAATACAAAATGATTGTTCTTAAAAAAATATTAATCATTAATTTACACGCCTTTCAGCTCATTATTATACATGATTAATTGTTCCTTTTTATTGGGATAATTATGTGTCCTTTCAGAAAGAATAAAACAATAAACAGAATTGTCAATACAAATGAGAAAGGAAAAGGGCATATGAGCATTTCGGTGGTAATTCCCGCATATAATGAAGGACAGGTAATAGCTGAAACTATAGATAAAGTACACAAATTTCTTGCGAGTAATTATGAAAAATATCAGATAGTAGCCGTAAATGATGGCAGCAGCGACGATACGCTGCGTCGGATATACAGCGCTCCCACATCAACGGTTGTAAGTTACGGGAAAAATATGGGTAAGGGCTATGCACTCAGAAAGGGTGTTGAAAAAGCATGGGGAGATATTATTGTGCTGTATGATGCGGATATGGCATATTCTCTTTACTATATAAAAAAAGCAGAAAAGCTTTTGAGATATTTTGATATAGTTGCCGGCACTCGCATTAACTCTTCCCGTGAAGCATCGTCCATGCTGAGAAATACCGTTTCAAAAGGGTTTGCCGGATATGTGGACAAAACTTTTCATCTGAGTGTAAGTGATACCCAATGCGGATTTAAAGTTTTCAGAAATACTGCGGCAAAAAAACTGTTCCCCCTTACAACGCTGAACGGCTTTGCATTTGATGTTGAAATTTTTGTGCTGGCGGAAAAATACCGTTATTCCATAGCGGAACTTCCGGTAAATCCTG
Source organism: uncultured Eubacteriales bacterium (assembly GCA_900551345.1). GTDB lineage: Bacteria > Bacillota > Clostridia > Monoglobales > UMGS1388 > UMGS1388. Next base: position 2,019 of record URVP01000157.1, on the reverse strand, counting down.
AACCGGAGGTGCGCCCTTCCAGAGTGAATATACTGTGCGATGCTGTCAGTATGGCAGGCGATGTCCGCAAAATAAAAAGAAGAGCACGCAAAATGTAAAAGTTTATGAAATATTTTGCATAAATTAAGTTGTTTTTTTGAAAATTATTTGTTATAATGATATATACTTGCATATATTGTGGCAATCTGTTGCAGAAAACGGATTGATTAAAATAAGCGGGAGGTAGATTTATATGGATTATATTGCAGAATACGAACGCTGGCTTAATGAGCCTGCCGTGGACGAGGCTACCAAAAATGAACTGTGGGCGCTTCAAAGCGACGAAAAGGAAATCAGAGAGCGATTCGGCAAACATCTTGAATTTGGTACGGGCGGCCTCAGAGGTATTATGGGTGCCGGCACAAACCGTATTAATGTATATACAATAAGAAGGGCAACTCAAGGTCTTGCTTCATATATAGAAAAGCAGGGCGATGAGCTTAAGCAAAAAGGCGTAGTTATAGCTTATGACTGCCGTCATAACGGTGCGATTTATGCCCTTGAAACAGCTCTTGTTCTTGTTGCAAACGGTATAAAAACATATCTTTTTGATCAGCTCCGACCTACTCCCGAACTGTCCTTTTCCGTAAGACATTTGTCTGCCATTGCAGGTATTGTTATTACAGCAAGTCACAATCCGGCGGTTTATAACGGATACAAGGTATATTGGAGCGACGGCGGACAGCTTCCGCCCAGTGTATCCGATAAGGTGCTTGAAGTTATTAATCAGACGGATATTTTTGATATAAAAACAATGGGCGAAGAAGATGCCCTTAACTCGGGTCTTCTTAAAATGATAGGCAGCGAGGTAGACGATGCATATGTCAGTGCGGTTCTTGAGCAGAGAATAAACGGCGGCGGAGAGATATCAATCGTATATTCGCCTCTTCACGGAGCAGGTAATAAGCCGGTAAGAAGAGTGCTTAAAGAGGCAGGCTTCAGCAATGTAACCGTGGTTAAAGAGCAGGAATTGCCCGACGGCGGATTCCCCACTGTTGAAAATCCCAATCCTGAATATGAAGAAGCTTTCGACTTGGGCATTAAATATGCCAACGAATCGGGAGCAGACTTGATATTTGCAACTGACCCCGACTCTGACCGTGTGGGTGTGTGTGCAAGAAATAAAAATAATAAGTTCGCAAGGATTAGCGGTAATCAAATGGGTGCACTCCTTACCGAATATATTTTATCTCAAAAGCAGAAAAACGGCACCCTTCCCGATAATGCTGCAATTGTTTCAACAATCGTTTCTTCCAGAATGACTAAGGAAATCTGTAAAAACTACGGTGTTGACTACTATGATGTTTATACCGGATTTAAATTTATAGGTGAAAAAATACATCAGTTTGAACAAACCGGAAGCAATACTTTTATCTTCGGCTGGGAGGAAAGCTACGGCTACCTGGCAGGAACATACGCAAGAGATAAAGATGCTGTTGTTGCCGGAATGCTTATTGCCGAGATGGCACAGTGGCTGGGCAAAACCACCATGCATGAAGCTCTCGAAGGCTTATATGAAAAATACGGATACCATGCCGAAGATACCCTCAATATTTTTAAAGAAGGTCTTGACGGTATCGAAAAGATAAAGGGTATCATGAATGACTTTAGAGAAAATCCGCCTAAAACTCTTTGCGGTATGAAGGTTACTGCACTCAGAGATTACAGCACTCTTAAACGCACTGATTTTGCAACGGGCGAAGTTACCGATATACAGGGTATGGGAGAGACCTCCAATGTTTTATATTTTGAAATGGAACATGACACCCAGATGGCGGTGCGTCCTTCGGGTACGGAGCCTAAGATAAAGTTCTACTTCTTTGCAAAGGGAGATAATGAACAGCTTGTCAAATACAGACTTGACACTATCAAAAAAACCGTCGCAAGAATGCTTGAAGATTAATATCGAGATGTACAAAGGATGATTAATTTGAAGAAATTTTTTGCGGAATTCAAGCAGTTTGCGGCAAAGGGCAATGT
>URVP01000156.1 GCA_900551345.1 uncultured Eubacteriales bacterium | reverse complement strand
CTTACATACATATATGAAATTACAAAAAACGAAAAATATCTAAAACTTATAGAAGAATGGGCTGAGTATATATATAACGATATGCCTCGTACCAAGGATATGGGGCTTTGTCATGCAACAACGGGCTGTCCGAACGAAGGACAGCTTTGGATAGATACACTTTTTATGACTGTACTTTTTCTGGCACGGGCTGGTAGAATTTTAAACCGTAAGGAGTACATAGAAGAAACAAAACACCAGTTCATGGTTCATATAAAATATTTATATGATAAAACTACAGGACTTTGGTTTCATGGATGGAGTTTTCCCAGAAATGACAATTTCGGCAGGGTGCTATGGGGAAGGGGCAACTGTTGGTATACAGTAGGTGCAGTTGATTATATTGAAATACTTGATATGCAAGACTGTGCATTTAAGACATACCTGCTTGAAACTTTGACGGCACAAGCAGACGCTCTTAAAGAAATGCAAGCCGATAACGGTATGTGGCACACTATAATTAATGATCCCACTTCTTATACAGAGACCTCGGCAACTGCGGGCTTTTGTTACGGTCTTCTAAAAGCGATCAGAAAAGGTTATCTTAATAAAAGTTATGAGCCATGTGCTAAGGCAGCACTTAAGGCGGTTACGGAACATATTTCGGACGACGGAACAGTAACGGATGTTTCATACGGCACAGGAGTATCCGATGACCCGGAGTATTATAAAGGAATAGAAAAATGTCCTATGACATACGGGCAAGCTTTAGCTGTGTTATGTATGAGTGAAGCTTTAACAGGGGGATACGATGAAAAGATATTTTAAAATAACCGAACTGGATAATGGCTTTGTAAGACTTTTAGCTCATCCTCACACAAAAGATATTGAAGCATTGGAGTCTTGTTGCAGCGGTGTTGAAACGGCTAACTACTACTTCCTATGCAAATACTTTAATGTAGATATCCCGGGTGAATTTGTTCTGACCCAGCTTGCGGCTCTTCAAGATACTGACAAAAGCTCTGATAAATACGGATGTATGAGATGGTACAGAGAAGAACCCTGTATTCGTGACACTAACGGGGCATTCTTTGTACTTAAGCCGCTTGCTGCTGCAATGCTGATATGCAGTGATAAATTAAATGTTACAGAACAAAATCTTATTAAAGAAATGCTTAACAAAGGATTACACTGGTTTAAAAAAGAGTGCCGTGATCACGGGTTATTTTATCCCAACAAGATAGTGAGTGACGGAGCATTGCTATCATGCATAGCCCATATCACCAATGACGAATCAGCGAAAAACGATGCACTAACATTTTGGAACAAATGGTTGAATTACACGAAAAATTATGGATGGGGTTGGGGAGAAAACACAAGCGCCTGCTACGCTTCTATTATAATAGAAGCGCTTGAACTAGCTGCCGCATCAATGAAAAATGAATCACATATATACATTGAACTGATTAAGCTTCGCAATGTTTTGCTTAATTATATGGACTTTCATGATGAGCTTGAATACATTCCATCTATACGAAGTTATAATTTTGCAGGCAAAATAAAAAACAGTTATATAGTAAATTACATTTCGCAAATTATTACTCCAAGTAATTTGCCGGGAGATACAAACTATAAAAAACTCAGCGCCTTAATATTGCATCAACATTCTCCCGAATACATAAAAGATGATAACAATGAAAATTTTCGCAAGGAACATATTTACGCAAACTCATATGCTTATACATATAAAGGCAGTAATATTCGTTTAGGTACCATAAGCCATTTTCCGGTAATGCCCGGCTGCTATCAAAACAGCGGGTGGGGCCTAGGCTGGCAATCGATGCCGATTAGTGTACTTGCTGTAAACCACGGTGTCTCATATCTTAGATACACTGCGGTAAGTGATAAAAAGCTGCGTACACACCCCGCCTATGACAAACATAGTGCTTACCTTTCTACAGCTTTGTTTTCAGATGAAAATATACCCGACATCAGCACAGTATCATATCAAGATGAAAACATTGCACTTATAATAAGACAGATAAGCCATGTCGCTAATAAAGCGGAATCGGTTGCAGATGAATGGTTTGTTCCCGGATTCAGCGAAGATTGTGAAGTATATAAAGGGTGGTTTATTATTAACTACGGCGATTGTATTCTTGCCGTCAAACCACTTAATAATCAAGCAAAATCATATGTGGATCAAAATGGATTGCACATATCACAAAGTATATACAGCGGTGAGGAAAAAACACTGATAATAAGAAAAGCTCTTACAATTTGGGCAGTTGCAGTATTTGATAATACAGAAGATTACAAAAACAGAATTGAACAAGTGATTGCCAAAGTAAGCAATGAGCAAGACCTTTACATACCGAGAGAGATTCCTAAATATAGCATAAAATGCGGCAGTATCGAAGCGACATACGATCCGGAAAATTATTAATGCACCATATCTAATATACATTATTTTGAATGGGAGGATTTTTCATGAAAAAAGTATTATCAATTTTTGTCGCAACTGTGTTTATTACAACCTTGTTAAGCGGAATAACGATCTTTGCTGCTGAAAAAGTGGTCGTTATTGGTGAAGGCTGGGATAATTTAACTTACCATTGGGAAGAGGATGCTACTCCCAACACCAACGCATTAAAAACCGGCACATTAACCATCGACGAGTGGAATTATGCTTTTAAGATTGACATATTAAGAGGGAATACTTTGTGCATATATCACACCACAGCTGAAATGCTGGATGTTGAAGAATTTTATTTCCCTCAATCTATGATTATAGGAGATACAACTTATCGTTTTACGCAAATAGGAGCAGGTGTAAAGGGTAAAAGTGTATTTGGCAACACCTCAAACACAGCCACCGGTAAAAACACTAATGTAAAAAAAGTAGTTATCCCCGAAGGTTATACAACCATCAAAGGATATTCTTTTATTGATTGCTTAATAGAAGATTTAAAATTAGCCGATTCCATTAGCAGCATAGGATATGCCGCATTTGTCAGAACCGAAATAACCGACTTAAAGCTGCCTGACTCACTTATTGAAATAGGAAACAATGCAAATGTCTTTGGTTTATGTAAATCACTGAAAACAGTTACCCTGGGAAAAAAAATGACTATACTTCCTCAGACATACTTCCAACAGTGCTCTGCTCTGGAAAAGGTAATTGTAACAAACAGCTCTGTTTTTCCAACCGATTCAGGCTCAGGCAATACAGGATCATTTTACAGCTGTAAGGCTTTAGCTAAAATATATTATCCTGCCGCTAACTCATACGAAACCGTTCCCCATTTTAATACGGCACCTGATGCTGCAGCTTATATCCCTTACGGCGGATATATAGACAGTTTTGAAAATAACGGAACATCAACATCGGTAACTTACACAGTTAGTGATCCTTTTGAGCACTCATCTGTTGTATGTGTTATTGCTGTTTATGATAATGACAATACTATGTTAGCAGCAAAAAAAGTACCTGCAAGTGATGAATTAGCAACAGTTACATTTGATGTTGCGGGAGTTGCAAATGTCAAAGCATTTATTTGGAACAATCTTTCAGATGCAACACCGCTTTACAATGCCTATAGCAAGTAAGTATTGACAAAACCCCAAAATATACAGCCATTGTTAAACTGCTCCGCTTTATATCCTATGTATAAAGCGGAGCAGTTTAAATGAAAGCATCTTTTATTTATTCTTTATTCTTTTATATTCCATCGGTGTCATACCATATTCTTTCTTAAAAACTCGGCTAAATGCACTTAAGCTGTCAAAGCCACATCTCATAGCGGCTGATGTAATATTAGTATTATCTTGTTCAATAATCTTTTTAGCATTAATCAAGCGTATTGAGGTCAAATATTTAATAAAGGTCGTACCTGTGTACTCTTTAAATTTTCTTGATATAGTAAACTTGCTCAAAAAGAACTTATGCTCAAGAGATTCAAGACTTAAAGGTTCGGAATAATTAAATTCCACATATTCTACTATATTTTCCATTACCTTATCTTTTAATTTTGCGGTGGAACTATCAAACAGCAAAAGCAGCAGGCGACTTATCAGAAGCAGTACATCTGCACGGTCATATTGCGACTGAGTATTTTTACTGATAATTTCTGTCATAAGTACCCGTACTTCATCCCGATGTTTTGAAC
>URVP01000155.1 GCA_900551345.1 uncultured Eubacteriales bacterium | reverse complement strand
TGCCTGTTTATTACATATACAACGGACAGCCTGCAAAACCCATACTTGATGAAAATCACAAGTATGATATTGAGATATACAAATACGGAGTTTGTGTAAAAGACATGCAGGCAATAGGCTTTGAATGTACTATCGAACGCCTTAATGTCACCACCGAGCTGGACAAAGATTCTAACCAAATTATAGAAATAGATATTTCAACCGACTACGATAAGGAAAATATGCTTCATGTCATGCTCTATGATGATAAAGGTCAGTTCTTGGAAGAAAAAAAGGTTCAGTTTGAATATGAAGCGAGTATCACTTTCATCAGAGATCCCGGCGAAACAACCCAATACACCGCACAGGCGGTTGTAAAGGATCATGACGGAAATAAGCTCAGTCCTGTATATACCGTAATATGCAATAAAATCCAAAGCAATACTATTCACTACGGATATATATGGAAAACCGCAATTACCAACGGAATTGATATGACAATGCAGCTGTTGATTACCAATACAACAGGCGAAAGAAACGTGTTTACCTGTGAAGATTCTGTATTTTTGAACGATGTACTTTTTGATGATGTTAGCAGTTTGTACGAAAACATTCCTACGGGAGTATGTGCAAAATATTCTGTCAATGAAAACGGTAATGTAAACAGGATATATTGTGAACCTGCCGCACAAGAAACATATACAGGTGTACCTTACAATCCGCAATCCGGACAGTTTATGGGCATTGATACAGACACTTCCAACCTGCCTGTTTATTACATATACAACGGACAGCCTGCAAAACCCATACTTGATGAAAACCACGAATACGATATTGAGATACATAAGTATGGTGTGTATATAAAGTCGTATAAAGCCATAGGATATGATAACACCATTGTATCTATAGATGGGCATACAAAGCTGAGCGATGATATGAGTATGATACTTACAATGGATATTATAGCTACATGTAACAATGAGTCTTTACTGAATGTACGGTTTTATAACTTGGATTCCAAGCTTTTGTTTGAAGATTCTTTGTTGTTTATATCAGAGGATACATTTATTTTTGGAGGATTTCCAAACGAAACAGCAGAGTACACTGCTGAGGTCTTTATCAACGATCAGCACGGGAACCAAACAAGCCCGGTATACAGATTATATTTTACAACAGAGTATGTTCCGATTTTAACCGGCCAAATTGTAGAGATGGGTTTAAATGATGGCATTACTCCTGTTATGAATATGTATATTGAAGATGAAAACGGAATGTTGAACGAATACCGGTGTACATACGCTTTATTTAACGGTAAATACTACTTTGCAGATGATTTAATAGATCTTGTACCTCTCGGTGTACCACTTACCTTTGCAATAGAAAACGACGAGATAACAAACATAAGCTCCCAATATCTAACAGCAGGTCCATTAATGAGCCGAATTGAAAACAACACCTTATATACAGGTCTTAATATTATGCGTACATACGAAAACTGCACTGTTATTTGCGCAGTATATGATGATTGGAAACGGCTGATAGGCGTTGAGGCAAAGCCCATGATTGTGGGAGAAAATACAATGAATTTTGATGTCGAACTGTCAAAAGATATATCGGATTATGAATCAATAAGCATAAAATTCTTCTTTTGGAACACAGATACAATGACAGAATTTGATAAGGCGTTAACGGGAATAATCTAAAATGCAACCTAAATTTATTAAGAGGCAAAAAGTTCAATAAGGCTTTTTGCCTCTTTTTATTGTGCAGCTATTGATTTATAATTTGCCCTATGCTACAATGTAAAAAATTTAGCAAGACTGAGAAAAGGGAATGGTGTTTATGGAAAAGACGGTATATCTTATGACCTACGACCACGGAGGATATGTGCTGTGGGAGGACAGATTTTATGAAAAGCTGCTTGAAGCTGAGGAATTGCTTGAAAAATATCCGTTTTTTAAAATAGGACTGGACAATGAATCCTTTGCTTATGAGCAATTTGAAAAAACTGACCCCAAGGTTGTGAATAAAATAAGAGAAATGTTAGAACGCTTTAAGGGGCGTTTTGGGATTGGGGCTTCCACCTACGGACAGCCGCTTTCGGTTTTTATATCAGAGGAATCCAATGTAAGGCAGCTTACATATGCAATAAAAACAAATATGGAAATATTGGGAGTAACACCGTCTGTATATGCAATAAGTGAGCATGCGCTGCACAGTCAGCTGCCTCAGCTTTTAAAAGGTGCGGGCTATGAATCGGCAATAATGCGTACTCATTTTATGATGTACGGATATAATCCTACTATTAATGCACCTTATTGCAGCTGGGCAGGAGAGGACGGAAGCGAGATTCCCACAATTCCCACCTATGACGGAGAGGGCGCACAGTTTGCAAAAACAACGGTTGATAACTGGTTTCTTACACGCTGGCCGGACAAGACAGAGGAATCTCCTGAAGATTTTGTAAAGCAATTTTCTCATATCGAGCCTCTGCTTGCGTCAAGATATGACGATATGGACCTACGCTGTGAAAAGATGATTGAGTATACAAAGGATAAGAAAAACTATATATGGGTACTCCTGGAGGATTTAAAGTATATATATAAAGATACCCCTCAGACACCCTTTGCTCCTAAGGCAAACGATTTTAAGGTGCGTATGCCCTGGGGCTACTGCGGCGGGCATTTAATGAGATTAGCTCGTCTTTGTGAAAACAATGCTGTCGTTGCCGAGCGGTGTGACGCGGCAGCATATATGCTGACAGGAAACAGTTTAAAAGACGAACTTTCCAAAGCATGGAAAAACGCTCTGATCGCCCAGCATCATGACCTGCAAATATGCGGCTTGACAGCTGAAACAGAAGAGTTTGCCTCTGCCTCTATCAAAACATCGGAGCAGGTTTTGAGCCGGGCTATGGAAACTATTGCCGATTCATTTGACCGCAGGGCTGACAATAATATAATAATCTTTAATCCTCTTGACCGTGAAGTTAAAGTACCCGTAAAAGTAAAAATACGCTTTGGCACAAAAAACAAAGGCACGGGCTTTGCGGCGGTATGTAAAGGCGAAAGAATACCCTGCGGACTGGATTATGAAGAGGAGAGAAAGAAAAAGTGCATATGCGGCACAATTTATTTTACGGCGGCTGTAAAACCTTTCTCTGCAAAATGTTATGCAGTAATTCCCGATGACGATGTACAACTGAGCCCTCCGCACCAAACGAACGACCTTATAGAAACAAAAAACTATAAAATAACCCTTGATGAAGGGGGCATTAAATCCGTCTACCATAAAGACATGAAAAAATATATTGTAAATTCGGAAAAATCCATGCTGTTTAAAGGAGTAATTGACGGAAATGAGGAAACAAGCCGGGGAAAATGGTTGGTATTTTCACAAAACGGCGTAACAACCGCAAACCAGACAGGCAATATAGGTGCAATTTCTTACAGTTTTAAAATGGCGATTTATGACTGCACCGACAGGATAGAGTGCAGCGTAACCTTCAGTCATCACGGAGAAAAGATAGGAACAGCGGGCGAATTTGAATTTCTTGAAGATACAAACGGCTTTGTACATGAAAACAAACTACGGTTTACACTGCCTGCCGCATTAAAAGGCAAAGGGGTGCGTGACCTGCCATTTTTGATAAGTGAAACGGAGGACAAATACATACAGGGCAATTACTGGACGGGAATTAAAAATGAAATTGCCTTTTTAAACAAAGGAGCAATGTGCGCAGTTAGGGAGCAGGACTGCCTATCACTTCCTCTTGAATATTCAAACGATTATATATGGGGAAAACGCATTTTATTTGGCGAATACAAGCATGAATTTGCATTCTGTCCGTTTGAGAATGCCTCAAAAGTACACGCACTGGCATATGAATACAACCATCAGCCGTTAATTTATACTGCACCTTCCGGGGAAGGAAAATTCAAGGACGAATTAGTTTTCATAAATGCGGATATACCCGAAAATGTGCTTACAACCGCTCTGTACAGCGTAAATGAGGGTTTGCTTATGAGAATGTATGAAACCGAAGGAAAACAAGCCTGGATAACGGTAAAAAGCGATTTGGTAAAAGTGGCATCGGTTACGGATTTATTTGGAAACGAAACAGAAAAAACGGACGAAAGTTTTAATATTAATCCAAAAGAAATCAAAACGATTATGC
>URVP01000154.1 GCA_900551345.1 uncultured Eubacteriales bacterium | reverse complement strand
TTCTTGTGGGCGACAACAAAATTACGATAACTGAAAACGGAACACAGGGAGTATTTTTCTATGAAAGTAATTTAAAAGTAACCGGTTCGGGAAGTTTGACGATTGATGTTACCGGAGCGGATACTTTCGGAAACTCACCTTTTGATGTTTCCAATTACAATAATAGAGGTGCTGACGACAGTTTTATCCTGGAAAGCGGAAACATTACCATAAAAGAAAATACACAAGACTATGCCTATTGTTTAATGGCTTCGGAAGGTATGACGGTTAAGGGCGGATCGCTTACTACAGACGGCGGAAATTGCTCAATTGTATGTACTAAGGGAGATATATCGATTTTAGGTGGAACGGTAAACTGCAAAAACTATGCCGGAGACAGTGGTATATGGAGCTTCAACGGAAGTATTATCATTTCCGGAAACGATACAACAGTAAATGTTTCTTCATTGGAAAAGGATGAGTATTCTTTTGGTTTATTTGTTGAACATGAAATCGTACCTGAAGGAAATGTATATATCAGCGGAGGAAATGTGAACATTTCTGCAGGACAGATAGCAATTTATGCTGATTATGAAGGTGACATTAACATTTCCGGAGGCACTGTCAACGCTTGTGCTGAAAACGGTACTGATGAAGGTCTGGCAGTTGGCATGTATGCTACCGGCAGTATAAATATAACAGGCGGTAATGTTACAGCGTCGGGAGTAGGCAATTCAAATATAACAGGCGTAGGAATGTACAGTGATACAAATATTGCTGTTAGCGGCGGAAACATAACTGCACAAGGCGTAACACAAGCAATTTCACCTGCACCGAATTTTACCGAGTATGCAAATCCCATAATTACAGCAGCTGCTGATTTTGACGGTAAAGATATTCAGGAATATGACGAAGCCGCAGTTGACAGTTACAAATATCTCAGTGTTGCAGGCAAAGGTTATGCCATTAGTTATGATAACGGTAAAATAAATATCAGCTCACCTGAGAATGTAAATGCATATGTTGTGCTAGCAAAATATGATGATCTTGGAAAGCTTACCGATATAGAGATAAAAAATATTGATATATCATTGGGAAATAACAGTATAATTCCCGATCATTTTACCTTTGATTCAGGCAGTATTAAAATAATGCTTTGGGATAGCTTTGACAGCATGAACCAGTTATGTGAGCCTGAAGATATAATTATATAATAAACCTTTTGTTCGTAAATTACTAAAAACTCAATTAAAAACACTAAAAGCAGCCGCACTTGACGGCTGCTTTTTATAATTACAATGAAAAATATTATTGCTTTTTATCATTAACAGAGCATTTTCAATTATTAGTGATGCCATATATGGAACTTGACATGCATTATATTAAATTTTATACTTAATTAAAAGTATACTTATTTTGATATAGGAGATTTAACATGAATAAATATAATTGTATATGGATTATGTGTGATCAGCTGCCGGGCTATGCGTTGAGTTGTAATGGAGATAAGAATGTAAGAACACCTAATATTGATCTGCTTTCACAGATGGGTATAAATTTTGAAAACGCTGTTGGAGGTTTTCCTTTGTGTTGTCCATGCAGAGGGTCAATCCTTACGGGTGTTTATCCGCATAAATGCGTTCCGGGTCACGAATATCAACTGCCTCCTAAGCAGCAAACAATTGCCGATGTATTTAATGATAATGGTTATCATACGGCTTATGTGGGCAAATGGCATTTAGATGGATTTCATGAAGATACCGGACGCGCTGCAAAGCATATAGTGCCCAAAGAAAGACGAGGCGGATTTAATTATTGGGTTGGATATGAAAACAATAACAGCCAGTGGGATTGTTATGTACATGGAGGTGATGAAACGGGCGAAATTCCCCTTACGAAATTACAGGGGTATGAGACAGACGCCCTGACCGATATATTTCTTGAGCATCTGGAAAGTATAGACAAGGAAAATCCTTTTTTTGCAGTGTTGTCTGTCCAGCCGCCTCATGACCCTTACATTGCACCTGCTGAATATATGCAGCGTTTTTCCCCGGCAGCCATTAAATTGCGTGACAATGTCCCAAATGTTGAATGGGTTACCAAACTTGCTCGTCAAGAGCTTGCCGGCAAGTATGCAATGATTGAAAATCTGGATTACAATGTAGGAAGAATAGTAAATTGGTTACGAGAAAACAAGCTTATTGAAAATACACACATCATATTTTTTAGCGATCATGGTGATATGAATGGTTCCCATGGATTGTTTAGAAAAATGGTTCCATATGAAGAATCCGTTAAAGTTCCCTTTATAATAAGCGGTGCAACGCCTTATTATGATGATTGGAAAACCGGAAATGTGAGTATTCCGCTTAACCATGTAGATATTGCCCCTACTACTTTAGGTTTGTGCGGTATTGGCACACCTGAATTTATGTCAGGAACTGATTGCTCTTCCCTAAGGATGCCCGCTGATGTCAAGAGCGGACTTCCTGAGGCGGCATACTTACAGGCTGTCATTCCTACAGGACATCATCATTCGGAAGAGTATCCATGGAGAGGAATATTAACTGAGGATGGATATAAATATGTGGCGTTTGAACATATGCCTTGGCTGTTATTTGATTTGAATACGGATCCGTATGAACAAGTAAATCTTGCCCATAACACAAAATACAAAGATTTACGCATAAAAATGGAAGAAAAATTGAAGCATTTTATTAAAGAAACAGATGATAACTTTGAACTGTAACTGGAGTTGATGAAATTGCCGCCTGTAAACATGTTGATAAAACCTGCATCAAGCTTGTGTAATATGAGGTGCAAGTATTGTTTTTACTCAGATGTTGCGCAGAACAGAAATACAGAATCATACGGAATAATGAGTCTTAGTACCCTTGAAGACATTACAAAAAAGGCTCTTGAAACTGCTGACGGTATGTGTAGTTTTGCCTTTCAGGGCGGAGAACCTACTTTGGCAGGAATTGATTTCTTTCGTAAATTGATTGAGTTTCAGAAAAAATATAACACTAAGAATATAACTATATATAATGCTATTCAGACGAACGGTTATGACTTAAATGAGGAGTGGGCAATATTTTTTGCCGAGAATAATTTTCTTGTAGGGCTTTCATTAGACGGTTGTAAAGAAATCCATGATTCTATGAGAATAGATTTTAATGGAGCAGGTACATACAACAAAGTAATAAAGACGGCAAAGCTGTTTGATAAATATAATGTGCAGTACAACATATTATGCGTTGTAAATAATCTCATTGCAAGGCATCCTCAAAAGGTATATAACAACCTTAAAAAATACAAGTTTTTACAATTCATTCCTTGTATTGATGCATTTGATGGAGTAAAAAAAGAGTATTCTCTCAGTGCTGACAGATATGAAACTTTTTTAAAAGTAATGTTCGATTGCTACTATAAGGATTTTATGGCAGGTAATTATGTTAGTATTAGGAATTATGATAATTATATAATGATGCTTAACGGCTCGCATCCTGAAGCTTGCGGAATGAGCGGGGTTTGCTCATGCTATTTTGTTGTTGAAAGTGACGGAAGTGTTTTTCCGTGTGATTTTTATGTTCTCGATAAGTACTATCTTGGAAATATACGGGAAAGCTCTTTTCTTGATATAATGTCAAGCGCTAAAGCAAAAATGTTTGTAGAGGAATCTATGCCCATTCATGATAAATGCAAAAAGTGTAATTGGCTGAATATATGCAGAGGAGGATGCAGACGAAACAGAGAGCCTTTCTTAGATAATGAACCTGGGCTAAATTCTTATTGCAGTGCATTTAAGGGCTTTTTTGAATATGCTTATCCGAGGCTCGCCCAGTGTGCAATGATTTGCCGAAATAGAAATTTTTGATTTAAATCGGCATCGCTCATATCTGCATATTTTATTGTTGTTTACTCAGTAGATCATTTTTAATATTTGTGTTTAATGAAAAAATGTACCGGTTTTATAATAACAATGATTTTATCTTTTCTTTAACTAACGCTGCAATAGACAATATTTTTTCGTCATCTATCAAATTTACAAATGAACCGATTGCAACCGATGCTATAAGTTTTGAATCATTGCTGAACACCGGTACAGCGATTCTCCTCATATAATCGTATAACATGTTTTTATCGTCGCAATACCCGTTATGCTTTATAAAATCAGCTGATAATTTATATAT
>URVP01000153.1 GCA_900551345.1 uncultured Eubacteriales bacterium | reverse complement strand
GGGGGACGGTACACGGGCTGTCTGTTTTTCCTATATTAAATATTTACTTCTTTTATAGATGTAATCTTTTACTGAATACAAAGGTATCCGCCGCTCACAGGCTGCATATTATCAGACCACACAAAAACTTTAAGGGTGTATTCGACCGGGTTTTCGGGGATTTCAATTTCCAACGAAGCCTCACCGCCGTTAAATGCACTACTGCTTACAGTATACACCTTATTGTTTTTATACAGCACCGCAAACAGGGTCATAGGCATTGCTTCTCCACTTGCGCTGCACTGTACAACTGCCTTGCCGCTCACGAGCGTATCGGTTACGGGCTGACCTGCACAAGTTACGCTGATAGATGTTATTTCAGGGTTCATTGTAATAAAGCTCAGATTGTCCATATTAAAGCCTGATTGCGTCAGATTTTCATCTGCATACAGGCGGATATATTTTACATCCGTTAAATCTATGGACTGACCTTGTGCGTTTACAAAATCGGACAGGGCAACGGTGTAATCTTTCCACGAAGGGGAATCGATATAAATTTTCTGCGAATATTCATTCATATCCGAATCAAGCAGAGACACGGTCATGGTAGTCTCTGTAAGTCCCCCTTCGGGCAGACCGGTAAATACAGTATCGAAATTTTTTGTACGCCATGTTTGATTAAGGCGGGCTTTAAAGGTCAAATGAGTAGTCCTGAAAAGCTCCCATGACATAGGCAGTGACGCCTGCACATAATCCGTACCGCTTTGAGGGGACTGCACTCCCGGCGTCTCATGTGCGCATTGCAGCGTAAATCCCCAGTGAGAATATCCGCCGGAATCGTGTTTATACAGATAATTGTCCGGGTCTGTATAATATCCGCCTTCAAATTTTAAATCCAACATACTGCTTGAATCAAAAGTTTCGGTAAATGTGGCTCCTCCCACAGGTACCACTCTTTCGGGCTTCATATCATAAAATCCCAGATTGTCAATAATAACAGAGCCGGTCATACTTCTGGTTGTATAAATCTTTATTCGGTTTGTACCTTTCAAATATTCGGTATTTGCAGTGGCAGGTACAATGGAAGTGATAATATTGCTCCACACATCTCTTTGAGCGTCAAAGTTAACCGTCGCCGTTTTAACCGAAGCGGCGCTGCCGTCATCTTTCACATAATCATAATAAAACTCCATTACAAAAGCATTGCCGTTTGTCTGATAACTGCCGCTTACCACAGGATTTGCACCCTTTACCATAAGAGAGGCATATTTAGCCTTGCTAAAGTCCCAGTCCTCCGGCAGTCCGGTAATGTCAATATATCTGGAACTGCTCTGTTTTCCTGCAAAATCAATTACAAGTCCGGCTGTGTTTTCATATCCTGCCCCATCGGTTACTGCCGCATTTATGTAATTGGTTTCGTCACAGTTAACCGAAGTATATGCTCCGTATACATCATCATCAAAATTATTTACATATGACACTGAATGTGCAACGGGAGGGGGCACCTCGCAGTTGGAGAAAGAAATATTATCAATCAATATACTGCTTTCTCCGATTTTAAGACTTTTTACATGTATTCCCGTTATTCTTGAATTTACAATAGCAACATCATTGAGCTTATAATCATAAATCGGCACGGTAAACCGCTGCCACTCATCCGTAACGGTATGCGTGCTGCCGGTATAAGCTGCAATGCCTACTTTATCCAAAAGTCCCACTTGTATATCCACAGGCTCTGATGATGTGGTCTTTGCGTCGAATGTGAATGTGTCCGTATCTTTAACAGTCCAGTCGGAGGGGATTTTAAATTCTGCCGTTGCACCCTCATCAGAGGAATCATTGTTAAAATCAAGTTTATAAGCAAGCTGACTGTTATATCCATCGTCAAAATAGTCGCCTGCAACACTGCTTGATGCCGTGTCTATCGGATTGAATTTTACCAAGCTGTCCTCGAAACCGTTTTCAAAAATAACATCGTCCGGCTCTACAAAGACGGTAGGATAATCTTTCGTTATCTGTATATTATCCGCCCAGAATTCAGATTCCAATTTATTGTCGGCATGGAACTGCATATAGGTTATTTCCTCAGGCGCCATACAGCCCACCTGTGACAGACGGAAAATATATTGATGCCAATCGGTGTCATCCTTAGGAAGTACAATGGTAGCAGTGCCTGATTTAACCTTTATTGACACCTGCTGCTGAACTCCGTTTCCTTTCAGCATAAACGACCAGTACACCGCATCGGAAAAATCACTTCCCGCCGGGTAAGAAAGCTGCGAAAAGCCGCCCCATATACCGTTTATACGGTTGTATTTTATATGTATGCCCCTGCTGTCCTCATAGCCTACACCATCTTCCACAGTTGTGGTAAAGTAATCGCCCTGAGAAGATCCGGGTCCGTTATCATTTTTAGTAACGGTCAAAGATGTATTATCTGAATTGTTATCAAAAAGATACTGAGGGTTCCCTTCAGGTCTTTGATAAGGCTCAGGCATGGAAATAACAGGGTCAGCCTCCGTATATATTTTTATATTATCAACTGTAACCGTACCTTTGGAAGCATTTCCGGCGCCTATATAAAGACCGATTATTCCGTATGTAAATTTATCATCTGATTTAATGGAGGGAGCAAGATTTTCAAGTTCATTTACGGGTATGGAAATGTGCATCGTATCCGTACCCTCAAGGGTAACCTTCTTACCCCACAGCTCGGTATCCGAACCTCTGAAACCAATGTCCAGCATCATACCGTTTGAAATCGCATCGCTGTGAGGCGTTATGTCAAGTTCTATCCGCTGAAGTCCTTCAAGGCACCAATCGGACGGCAGATTCATTGAATAACCCACATATTGGCTGTTAGCACCTCGTTTATAGTACAGCTCCATGGCATTGTTTTTAAGAGTATATTTATGCCCTGTTTCAGATCCGTTTTTAACCGCCGTATAGCTTGTAAACATGTCCGGCTCAAAATCGTTTGTATATGTTCTGTCAAGATAACAGCCCGTGTCCGGATAGCTTAAAAGCCGCTCTTTAACATACTTTCCGTTATAATATGTAGGTGTATATTTCCACGAGGTTATAACCTTGGGTGTTGCCGACGGGTGAAAACACCATGCGGTCCAGTTGGCAGGCACACCGTATTTTCCGTCAGTATCATCAATCCAATCCAAAAGCTGAGGCATCCAAAGATTATAGACACTTGTGTCATTTGAAATGTTCTTATCTGATGAATCCCAGCCGAATTCGCCGATAAGCAGGGGTGCAAAGCTCCTTACACAGCCTGCCGCTTTATCCCAGGAGGATTCAAGACCCTTTGAAGGATATATATGGGAGTCGTACATTATTCCGTATCCCGTCTTTGAAGTATCGTTATTTGAGCCGCAGTCAACAAGGGCATAACCGTTTGCAACACCTGTCAGGTCATAACCCCAGGAAAGACCTGCCGCAACGAGAATATTTTTAGCGCCCTTATCTCTGATTGCCTCTACCAAAGTCTGATGACCTATGCCCAAAGCTGCCTCGCCGTTGTAGCTTATTATTCCGCCGCTGTGCCACAGTTCCCACTGGGATTTGTCAGCATCTTCAAGCATACCCTTTATATCGTGAGGTTCGTTGCACAGACCAAACAGTACGGCAGGATTATTTCCGTATTTATCGCATACATCCATCCAGAAATCATAAACTTCCTGGGTTGGCATAACATATGTATGACAGTCCAAAAGAAGATATTTTCCCCTTGCACAAACGCCCTTTGCCGCTTTTGCAACTATCTCCTGATATGCCGCCCCCTCTGTTTCGTCAAACCATCTTGTGGGGGACAGGGGCAGTCGCACAATGTTAGCATTCCAGCCGTCGCACCCTTCGGTTAAGGACTCGAAAATATGCTCGCCCTTAAAGCCCCATTCAAGACTGGGAATGTTTACTCCCGCAAGCCGCACCGCAGTATCGGGGTCATCGGCATATACAATTCTATTCCCATTAACCATAAGCTGACGGGAAAGATTAGGGTCAGCAGTATCCTGTGCAAAGGCAGCAGGAAGCATTGCCGTAATCATTACAAAAATCACAAAAATTGCTGCAAATCTCTTCATTTTACACAATCCTTTAAAAAAACAATGTATAGGCAAAGTATTTTACTTTATACTGATTATAATAACATATGAGATTTAAAAAAACAATAAATTATTGAAAAGCCTATATTTTTGTTGTATAATAATATATATAAAACAAAGGAGCTGATGTTTATGAAATATACAAAAAGAATACTGGCGG
>URVP01000152.1 GCA_900551345.1 uncultured Eubacteriales bacterium | reverse complement strand
CCGGCAGCAATGCCTTCGGGGCGTTCCGTAGTGTCACGCATAACAAGAACAGGCTTGCCCAAAGACGGCGCCTCCTCCTGAATACCGCCGCTGTCGGTAAGAATCAAATATGAACGAGCCATAATATTATGAAAATCCAGAACCTCAAGAGGATTTATAAGCTTAATACGGTCATTATCACCCAATATTTCCTTTGCGGCATTCTGCACAAGCGGATTAAGATGCACGGGGTATACAACCTTTACATCGGGATGTTCCAACACAATTTTATTTATTGCTCTGAACATATGACGCAAAGGCTCGCCCAAATTTTCACGCCGGTGAGCTGTGAGAGTGATAAGCCGGCTGCCCTGTGCCCAGTCGATAACATCATGACGGTAGTTCTCTTTAACCGTTGTTTTAAGCGCATCAATAGCCGTGTTGCCCGTTACATACACTGTATCGGGATTTTTCCCTTCACCAAGAAGATTCTGACGGGATTTTTCGGTAGGAGCAAAATGCAATGCAGTTACCACACCCGTTGCCTGTCGATTAAATTCTTCAGGATAAGGGGAATGAATATTATATGTGCGAAGCCCGGCTTCCACATGTCCCACGGGGATTTGCAGATAAAAGGCCGAAAGAGCCGTTGCAAATGTAGTGGTTGTATCACCATGCACAAGCACTATGTCAGGCTGCTCCTTTTCAAGAACCGGTTTTATTTTCATCATAATGTTTGTAGTTATATCAAAAAGTGTTTGCTTGTCCTTCATAACAGAAAGGTCATAATCAGGCACAACACCAAAACAGTCCAGAACCTGGTCCAACATCTGTCTGTGTTGTCCTGTAACACATACTACCGTTTCAAATTCATCATGCATTTTAAGCACCTTTACCAAAGGGCACATCTTAATTGCCTCTGGTCTTGTACCGAAAGAAAGCATAATCTTCTTTTTACTCATAAATAAGGTCAACTCCTTTAATGAGAATATAACACAAATTGTCCTTTGTGTCAATTTAAGCCATTATAACAGACATAAAAAAATCCTCTTCAGCTATACAACGCCGAAGAGGATTTTAAAAGCTTATCTTTCCTTACCCAAAAAGAACAAGGCAAGTGTACCGGGACCTGCATGAGAACCTATGACAGGGTCTAAGCAGTTAACAATAACTTCTTTAAAATTAAACTTTTCGCTTATTGCCTTCTTAATATATTCCGCTTCATCGAGGCAATCGCCGTGCGATATGGCAACAATCTGCCCGTCAGGGTTTACTATATTATTTTCCAATTCGGAAATAAGTCGTTTTATGGACTGTTTTCTCCCTCTTACTTTATCGACTACGGCAAGTCTTCCATTATTGTCCATATGCATAATAGGTTTTACACCTACTATAGTGCCGATAATCGCAGCAGAAGCAGAAACCCTGCCGCCTCTGTGCAGATAAATCAAATCGTCCACTGTAAACCAGTGGCACATACGCAATTTGTTGTCCTCAACCCAGCCGGCAACTTCTTCTATTGACTTTCCTTCCTCCCGCATACTTGCTGCATAATATACCATAAGCCCCTGACCGAGAGCGGCACAAAGTGTATCAACTACTATTATTTTTCTTTCGGGATACTCTTCTTCAAGGTCTTTTAATGCAGCAACAGCCGACTGATGCATACCGCTCAGTCCACTGGAAAAACATAGATAAAGTATATCGATGCCTTGGCTTAAATATTTGCCGAAAAATTCTTTAAAATCCGCAGGATTAATCTGAGAGGTGGTAAAAACCTGCTTATTTCGCATCATATCATAAAACTGCTTAAGATCTACCTCTTCCCCTTTTTTGTAACTGTAATATGTCTTCCCTTCGCTGAGAAACATAAGAGAACACATATCCAGATCCAGTTTTTCAATCAAAGAATAGGGAAGGTTTGCACAAGTGTCCGTTAGAATTTTATAACTCATGATAGTCACCTCACACATCTAGTTTTCAATACTATATTATCATATTCATATATCTATGTCAAGATGATTTAAAAAACATATTGCATTGTTTTTAAAATTATGTTAAAATATACTCGCAAGGAGTTGAGAATATGAATCTTAACAAAAAACAGATCGCCCAAGCTCTGGAATGGTGGGGGCAAATTATTGATGCAAGTCTTCTTCCGGATTGGGACTCACTGCCTGAGATTGAACTGTATATGGATCAGGTTATTACCGTAATCGATAAATATTTAAAAGCTTATTCAATAGAAAAAAATTTAACGCCGTCCATGATTAATAACTATGTCAAAAACAAGATTATGCCGGCACCGCTGAAAAAAAGATACGGAAAAAAACACATTGCATATCTTATAATGATATGTTTTTTCAAACAAACCCTGAGCATATCCACCATACAAAAAATAGCGCCCTACGATATGGATGATGAAGAAATAAAAAAACTGTACAAATCATTTGTTACAAATCAAAATACTGCATACAGGTATGTTACCGGGCAGATAAAAAATGTTGCAGACCCGATTATCGAATCTGCAACTGAAGAGGCTGAAAGAGCCTATGATTTCTTTATGCAAGTGTCCATTTCAGCAAATATTTTTAAACATCTGACCGAAAAGCTTGCAGCTCTTTCGGAAAAAGAAGAATTTTAAAACTATAATTTCAAGATAACACCCAATACCGCTCCGAATAGGATATACAGTATGGGGTGTATTTTTTTAAATTTAAATACACAGAAAATTGCTGCGGCAAAAACGACAGCTGAAATTACCGTTATTTTGAGATCCTGTCCCAAATTGAATATGCCTGTAGCAAGTGACCAAGCTACCCCGGTAATAAGGCCGGCAACTGCGGGGCGCAGAGAATAAAAAGCACTTTGTACAAATCTGTTGGATTTATAGGCATCAAGGGCTCTTGCAATAATAAGGATTACTATAATAGATGGGGCGATAATTCCCAATGTGGTAATAACACCGCCTATTATACCTCCGGGTATACCAAGGTAATCATGACCGGTAATGTAACCCACATAGGTTGCCATATTGACTCCCAGGGGACCGGGCGTTGATTCGGATACGGCAATCATATCGGTAAGCATGCTTCTGGTAAACCAGCCGTACCTGTCTGCAATCTGGTATAAAAAGGGGATTGTTGCCAGACCTCCGCCGACTGCAAAAAGACCTGTTTTAAAAAACTCTATGAATAACTTAAGGTATATCATTTTTTCATCACCACCCTATATATAATGCCTACTGCTGCTGCAACTATTACTATGATTACCGAGGACAGCCCGCAAATAAGAGCGGCGGCAGTCACTGCGAAAATAATCCCTGTGAATACATCTTTTACACCCTTTTGAATCATTCCCCACAACGCTTTAATAATAAGCGCCAAAACAACTATTCTTATTCCGGCAAAAGCATTCTGCACCCAAACTATATGGGAAAAATTTCTAAGAAATGCAGCTATACAAAGAATGATTATAACAGAAGGACACACAACTCCAAGAGTTGCCACAATCCCTCCTATTACACCTCTCTTTTTATATCCAATAAAAGTAGCAGTATTGACGGCGATAACGCCCGGAGTAAGCTGTCCTATAGCGAAATAATCCAGCAGTTCCTCCTCTTCCACCCACTTTTTTTCTTCAACAAGCTCTTTTTTCAGCATCGGCAGCATTGCATACCCTCCGCCAAAGGTAAAAAGACCGATTTTGAAAAAAGAAACGAACAGGTCGATTAATCTGCTCATTTTTTATACCTCCTTTTTATCTTTTCAATTAACATCATAATTATAAACACAATAAAAATACCGGTCAAAGAGCCGCAGAAATCTATAATTACATCTCTGACCTCTCCCGATCTGCCGGGAATAAAAAGCTGATGTAGTTCATCGCTGCAGGCATAAAAAAAGCACAGTGCGGCAGAATATATCAAGGCTTTTTTCTTAGTATTTGTATATGTTAAAATACAGTTAACAACAAAAACACCTAAAAATGCATAAATGGAAAAATGAGCTGTCTTACGCACAAAGGAATGAATATGTCCTATTATTGCGAATTTTTCAGGTTCGGACATTTCGGCAAAATGAGGGATAATATCCATTAATGTCAAAATAAAACTTCTGCTGTCGTCGGAAGATTGAACCGCAGGCTGATGAGAAAACCAAAAAATTAAAGCTGCAACCCCTATTGATAAACAAAGAAAGATATATCTTTTAATTTTAACTTTCAGTTCAATCGACATAAACAAACTCCTTAATATTAGCTAACTTTTTAGCACCAATTCCGTTAACGCTGAGTAAATCTTCTAC
>URVP01000151.1 GCA_900551345.1 uncultured Eubacteriales bacterium | reverse complement strand
AAATTATACATAGAATTCCTGAGCCGGAGGATTTTGCCGCCATTACTATTACCGGCGACACAACTTTGACGGTTAACGCAGAAAAAGGTGGCATTCAGTCCGGAAGTCCTACAGTAATCAGCAATTATGATTTTGATGTTGTAGGGGTTAACAGCCGTCTTATAATAAACGGAGGTAATTATTTCGGAGGAATTACATGTGTCCAGGTGGAACAAGGAACGGCTGAGATAAACGGCGGTCACTATGAGGTTAATGAATATGGCTATCCCGGATTCCTTCTCAATTGTGTAGATGCTTATTATAAAAACGGTACAGCTAAGATAATTGTAAAAGGCGGAACATTCGTTAATTTTGACCCGTACAATAATACAGCAGAAGGAATAAGCACGAACTTTGTTTCCGTAGGTTATAAATCAGTTACTGAAAACGGTATAACAACTGTAATCCCCAGAGAGGCTGCAACCACTATTTCTTTCAGGGAATATCAGACCGCTGTAGCTGAGAATAATACCGGTGCTATCAGATTTATATTTGAAGCAAGCACACAGCAACCCGATTCCATAAGCTGTTACGGTGCCTATATTTTACCGGTAGACATATTTAATGATGATACATACAAAGATAAGTCGGTAAATGTGCAGTACACCGGGGAAATCGGCAATTTTAATACTTTTTCCGCTGATTTGACTCATATACCTGAATCAGGATATAGTACAGATATATATGCTATTCCTTATTATATAAATAATGATGAAGTAGTTGTATACACTGATGAAATGGTGTCCGCATCAGTAAAATAAGCAGGAGGTGTTTTACAAATGAAAAAATATAAAACTCCGGTAATTGAGGATTTAAATCTTGACTTATCAGATATAATTCAGGCAAGCGGCGGGGAAGCAGTAAATTATGTTTTCACCAAAACCGCTGACCATATGGGAGCGTCTGAAAGCTGGCTTGACAGCTGGAACGATCAGCAATAAGTAATATCTGCATCCGCAGCACAAATGCTGCGGATGCTTTTTTCTACAATTGTTGAGCTTTTAATAAGTTATATTATCTAATTACCGATAACTTGACAATATTATTAAAGTGTGGTAGATTATCACTGTAAAATATAAAATGTTACAAAGGAAGCGATAGTTATGAAAGTAAGAAAGCTAATTGCATCTTTCATTGCTGTGACAATGATAATCGGCAGCATGGCATTTACTACATATGCAGATGTTGGTAGAACAATCAGCGTGTTAGATTCTGAAACTTTGTTAAGTGCTATATCTAATGCTCAGCCTGGAGATACAATCCAGCTGAATGCTGATTTTGCAACTGATCAACAGATATTAATTCCCTCTGACAAGAATATTATCCTTGATTTAAATGGTCACAAAATCGAGAGCCGATTTAGTGGTATATCATTAAAAAATGAGGGTACACTTGTAATTAATGATTCAGTTGGAACAGGTATTATTTATAATTCAGATAAGATACTGTTGGCACCACCTGATAATTTTGGGCATGACGCAGTGAGAAATTATGGTTATTTAACTATAAACGGCGGTACTTTTGGTGACAGTGATACTGATAGGACTAATGAAAATGACACTACATACGGAGCCGCTTTAAGAAATCAACCTGATGCAACCTGTGTTATAAACGGCGGATATTTTACATGCCTGGACAATTACGGATATTGGGAAGAAAATCAAGGCTATCCCGATGAAACTCAAACTTTTTCATATGCTATTCGTAATTTTGGAGATATGACAATCAATTATGCTAATGTTTACGGTTCAATGAACGGCGGTATCGCCGGAGACGGAGGCGTAATCATAATAAACGACTGCAAAGTTGACATATCTGATCTTCACGGTTTTGCTTTTTATGCTCTTACCAGAACAGACGGAAGCAATATCTACATATATGGCGGAAGTTATACTCATCTTGACCAAAACAACAAACCTGTAAGCGGCAGAACAATCAGTAATTTTTCAGGTATGCCTTCCTGGGATGTAAGCGGCAATCTTCTTTCCAGTGGATATGCTGTTTACGGCGGTACATTTACAACTGAATTAGACGGATTGCCTGACGGATTTACTACTAAGGATAATGGAGACGGCACTTATACCGTATACAAGCCATCTGTCGAGGAAACATCAGTTTCTTTTGATAAGTATGAAGCTATAAAATACAATGACTCCGAATTGGGAGGAATTAGATTTGCATTTGATGCTGATGTTGCAGAAACTGATGCTATTAATAAATTTGGTGTTTATATACTTCCGTTATATATTTTCACGGATAGTGGCATTACGAAATCAGTTAATGTTCAATATAACGAAGAACTTAAACACGGACAGAATTTCTCTGCAGATATTGTTGACATTCCTGCAAGCCAGTTTACTGAAACGATATATGCCATACCTTATATTGTAATAGATGGTGAAGTTATCAAATTCGACGGAGCAAATGCAACGGTTGAAACACCGGTAGAGTAAGGAGAGATTTACAATGAAAAAATATACAACACCTATTATTGAAATAATAAATCTTAACCCCAGTGATATTATTCAGACAAGTGCTGTTGATAATATCGATACTGCAAACTATGGTTTTACCACTGTTACAGTACATGAAGATCAAGGACAGAAATGGCTTGACAGCTGGAATCGGTAACTAAACAAAGGAAGAGCCGCCGCAATATGCAGCGGCTCTTTATTAAAAACGGAGGAAAATAATATGAGAGTTAAACTACTTTTAACAGTTGTATTGATTGCCGCTTTGCTTTCTTGCCAAAGTTTGGCTTTTGCCGACTCTGAAATTTCAGTTATTTTAGACGGAGAGCAGCTTCAGTTTGATGTACAGCCTCAGCTTATAAATGATCGTACAATGGTGCCAATGCGTGCAATTTTTGAGGCATTAGACTGCAGTGTTGACTGGATTGAAGAAAATCAGCTAATAATTGCGGTTAAAGGCGAATTAATTATTTCCATGATGATAGATAAAGTAAATATGCCGGTACAGAATATTGTTACTGGTGAAGAAAAAATTGTAAAGCTTGATTCCCCGCCTGTTTTAGTAAGTGATAGAACTCTTGTGCCTGTTCGTGCCATTTCGGAAGCTCTTGGCGCTAATGTTGAGTGGATAGAGGATACCAACACTGTAGTAATAACTTCAGACATGAAGGATAATGGTTCTGCAGAAGTGTCGGACGGAGTTGATATGAAGTGATGTTTTCGGCAGCTGTCAGATTTATAAGGCTGTTCGTAATTAGCATTATTTCTTCTTTACCGATTGTTTTGCTTGCAGTTTATTTTAATTTATCCTCTGATGTGTTGTTGATTATATCATTTATAATTTTTGCTGCTGCTGTGGCGATGGACACATTTATATTTTCTATGTATTACAGATTTAAGCAGGACTGCATATTTGGAGTTTTAATTCCGTATGCAGTATATATACTTATTAGTGTAGTAGCCTATTTTTTTATAAAGCCTTTAGTATATAATTATGCTTTTTTACCTTTGCGTGGTATGGAATTTTTCAATATGCGCAGTGCTTATTCAATAATAACAGTCCACATATTTCTGATTGTTATCCTATTTGTATTTCACAGATTAGGTGTTAGAATTGGAGATAAAAGACAGCAGCAATACGAAGCTGGTTACGGAGATTAGAAATGTTTACTGTTCAATTAGCTGATATTAAAATCTGCATAGACAACAAGTATAACTATATAAAGAATATGTGTGCAGAATATATTACTGAAAGCGGAAATGAAGATGTTTTTATATCAGTCACTGATGATGAAATTCAAGCTGAGGCAACAACAGGGTTTCAAAGAGATTATTTTGAAAGTCTTGCTGTTTACAGAAAAATTGCTGATTTGATGCCTGATTATAACGGATTTTTGATGCATGGCGTATTATTGAAATATAAGCATAAAGGTATTTTAATATGTGCTAAAAGCGGAGTGGGAAAATCTACGCATGCAAGTCTGTGGCAGCAGCTGTTAGGTGAGAAATGTCAGATCATCAACGGTGATAAGCCTTTAGTTCGTTTCAAAGAGAATACCTTTTTAGGTTATGGAACGCCTTGGTCTGGAAAAGAACAATTTAATATAAATGCATCAGTGCCTATTACCGATGTTTGCTTTTTGGAAAGAGCTGTTGACAACAGTGTGAAAAAGATGTCGGATAATTTGCTTGTGTCATTGCTGAGTCAAATTTATTTACCGCAAAAAACTGATAAGTTGCTTCGCACCACAGACTTAATACAAAATTTTATAGGCTCTATAATAAATG
>URVP01000150.1 GCA_900551345.1 uncultured Eubacteriales bacterium | reverse complement strand
CACAGCTTATTACCCATCTGTGGTTGGGTGTGTGAAATCCGCCGTAAATAAGTCCGTTCTGAGTTCGCTCTAAAAATGTCAATATTTTTTTATCGATTAAGTCTAGCTCCGGACAGTTTGCCTGCTTTATAAAATAATGGCACATTGCCAGGTCGTTAACCATAAAAGCGGTATCAGGCGGCGACTCTATATTGCAGTCCATTAAAGATATTAAACCTGATTTGTGCTGATATTTAAGAAGAAAATCTGCATTCAGATTCATCCTTTTTAAAGTGTCGGAACTCTTATAATAAACTGAGCGCTCATCACAGTATATAGGCAGCGCTTCTGTCAATACCTTTGCCATTCCTTTCCGAAAGGCATAGTTAAAACCGCCGTACCATATGCTGCTTTTGTCCAGACATTGTTCTTTTTTCAATGCCTCCCAGCATCTATCCTGTTTTTTAATTAAATCATCAATATTAATCATATGATAACCCTTTCCCTCCGCACAGTTTTGATGCTTTAAGTTTATGTATTTAAATGTTTAATGTCAATAAAAAATATTGACTTGAGAGCTAAAAGTTTTAAAAATATTGACCTGTTTTAAATAAAAACAGTTATAATTTATTGCATTTAATAGGCTTTTTTCTTATAATAACAAGAGGGAAGAAGTTATAAGGAGAATAAACGAAAATGGATATAAAGTATCAACAGCTTAATGATTTTCATATCGACTCTTTTTCCAATTTAGCTTATTATGATATGCCCTTTTTTCACTATCATTCCTGTTATGAGATATTTATAATAATGCACGGAAGCAGGAAGATGGTTGTAAGAGATAAAATTTTACAGGGAAGCAAAGGCGATGTGTTTTTAATTCCGCCCGGATACATTCATAGGACTACGGGAGCGGGTTGTGCAAGAATTGTCATTAATTTTTCGTATAATTACTTAAAAAAATATTTTCGTGAACCGGTGATAGACCAAATGCTTAAATGCTTTGACAATTTTCAAATAACATTGTCCGGAAAGGATTTTTCTTTCGTAACAGAGCAATGCAGTATTTTACTTAATTCCGATTTGTCTAACCGGGATAACACCGCCTTTATTGATTTTGCAAAACTGCTGTTCTTTTTCAGCGAAAAAGAGAGTTCGGATAAGGCGGATGATAAAACAAGTGTTTCAATTCAGCTTACCTCCCAAATACTCAGCTATATAAATGATAACTATAAAACATTGTCATCATTGGAAGAAATCGCAAAAAAATTTTTTATGACCAAAGAATATATTTGCCGAGTATTTAAAAAATATATAGGTGTCACGCCAATTTCTTACATTAATAGCCTAAAGCTTAAATACGCCTGTACTCTGCTGACAGGTACCGGAAAAAGCATGTCGGATATTTCGGCAGAATGCGGTTTCGGTTCTGCATCTTATTTTAGTAAAATATTTCGGGATAATTATTCTGTGTCTCCGTCTGAATACAGGAAAAACAACAGTTCAAATGATTTGATTCAATAAAATGGAATTATACATATATATTTTCTGTTTTATCAGCATAAAAAACTGCACCGGGAATGTCCCGATGCAGTTTTTGAATTTTATTTATTATTATTCAATTCCGTTTTCCGCAAGCTTTTGAACAGCTAAATCAATATTATCCGTTTTTATAACGGTAATGGCGTTGCTGTCCTTGCTCACATAGGCATACATGTAATCTACGGCAATGTTGTTCTCTTTGAATATTCTGAGAATTTTTACAAGTCCGCCCGGTTTATTTTCAATATTTACCGAAATAACATTTGTGGTTTTTACCACAAAGTCCTCACTTGCAAGCACTGCAGCCGCTTTGTCCGGCTCGTCGGTGATAAGTCTTAAAATTCCGAAGTCGGTTGCGTCTGCAATGGAAAGTGCATTAAGGTTAATGTCGTTTGCACCGAGAATATCAATGATTTTTGCCATTTTACCCGGTTTGTTTTCAATGAAAACCGATGTCTGTTTAATCAACATAAATTTACCATCCCTTTCATTATTTTTTATGTTTACGGCAGCATATGCATACCGTAAAATTTGTATTGATTACATATTATACCCTATGTCAAATGCTTTCAGGTTAACATCAAGGAATTTTTCGGGAACGGTTTTCTTAACCGTGTTTATCCACTGTTCATAGGGAATGTCAGTGCTCTTTGCCATAACGCCGATAAGCACTACATTAACCGCCTTGATATTTCCGGCTTCTTCTGCTGCCTTTAATGCGTCAACGGTAATAAGATTAGCCTTTGCAGAGATTTTTTCCGCAATGTTTTCCGGATATTTTGCCGCACCGGTGATAACGGGCATGGGGTCAATCTGCTGAGTGTTGGCAATCATAACTCCGTCCTTTTTAAGGTAGGGAAGTGCTCTGTATGCTTCAAGCATTTCAAAAGCAAGGATAATATCTGCTTCTCCCTCATCGATTATGGGGGAATAAACCTTTTCACCGTATTTTACATATGTAACAACGCTGCCGCCTCTTTGGCTCATTCCGTGAACCTCGGAAAGCTTAACATCATAACCTTCGTTTATTACTGCATTACCCAGAATTCTGCTGGCAAGGAGAGTACCCTGACCTCCGACACCTACAATCATAATTTTTTTAGTCATTTGTATCAGTCCTCCTTTTCAATTGCACCGAACGGACAGACATTAATGCAAAGTCCGCAGCCGTTACACTGAGTCATGTCTATTTCAACTCCGCCGTTCTTTTCGGAAATTGCCGGGCAGCCCAGCTTCATGCACATTTTACATTTTTTGCACTTTTCAGTATCTATATGACAATGACCTGTATATTTAACCGATTTAAGAAGTGCACAAGGACGCTGTGCAATAATAACCGAGGGTTCGTCGGCTTCGACTTCTGCTTTGACAACCTCTTCAAAATGCTTTATGTCAAACGGGTCTGCAACTACAACTCTTTCAACACCGATTGATTTAGCCAGTGCTATCAGATTAACCTGCTTTGTTTCTTCTTTGCGGATTGTATATCCGGTTGTGGGGTTGTCCTGATGTCCTGTCATACCGGTGATTGAATTGTCCAGTATGATAACAGTGTTTGCACCCTTGTTATATACAATGTCTATAAGTCCGGTAATTCCGGAATGGATAAATGTGGAATCACCGATAACCGAAACAAGTTTTTTGTTAAATTCCTTACCTCTTGCCTTAGCCATTCCCAATGCACCGCTTACCGATGCACCCATGCATACGGTGGTGTCCACACTTGCAAGAGGAGCTACTGCACCCAGAGTATAACAGCCTATATCACCCGATACCACAAGGCCAAGCTTGCTGAGAACATAAAATGTTCCTCTGTGGGGACAGCCGGGACAAAGTACCGGAGGTCTTACCGGTATCGCTTCGTCAGCCCGGGCAAACTCTGCTTTGTCCTCGTCAAAAATAACCTTCTTGATGAGGGCGGGAGTATATTCGCCCAAAAGAGTAAATTTATCTTTGCCCGTTACTTCGATACCCAGTGTTTTGCAGTGCTCTTCAATAAACGGGTCAAGTTCTTCAATCACATATATCTTTTCATGCTTTGCCGCAAAGTTTTTAATAAGTTCTTTGGGAAGAGGATAAACCATACCCAGTTTAAGATAGCTTACCCGGTCGCCGAGAGCTTCTTTAGCGTACATATATGAAATACCGTTTGTAATAACGCCGATTTTGTCCGAGTTGTACTCTACGCTGTTAAGGTCGGTTGTTTCTGCATATTCGGTAAGCTTTGCGGTTCTGTCTTCAACCACTACATGTCTTTTTATGGCGTTGCCCGGCATCATAACATTTTTAGCAATGTTCTTTTCATAGGGCTTAAGGGGTACATCTTGTCTTGGACATGTTTCCACAAGACCCTGAGAGTGAGATACTCTTGTTGACAGCCTTAAAATAACCGGGGTGTCAAACTTTTCGCTTATCTCATATGCAAGCTTGGTATATTCTTTGCACTCTTTGCTGTCGGCAGGTTCCAGCATGGGAATTTTGGACGCTTTGGCATAGTGGCGGGAATCCTGCTCATTCTGAGAAGAATGCATGCCCGGATCGTCTGCCACGCAGAACACCAGACCGCCGTTTGCGCCGATGTAGCTTACGGTAAACATGGGGTCTGCCATAACATTCATACCAACATGCTTCATACAAGACATACTTCTTGCTCCGCCGATTGAAGCTCCGATTGCAACCTCTGCCGCAACCTTTTCATTGGGTGCCCATTCAGCGTATATTTCGTTGTATTTTACAATATTTTCCGTAATTTCGGTACTGGGTGTACCCGGATAAGAGGCAACCACGGTAACGCCGGCTTCATA
>URVP01000149.1 GCA_900551345.1 uncultured Eubacteriales bacterium | reverse complement strand
GCGGAAAGCAGTATAAGGTTTCCGAAGGCGATATCATCAGCGTAGAAAAACTTGGACTTGAAGCAGGCGAAAAGGTTGTTTTCGATCAGGTTTTTGCACTTTCCGACGGCAGTGCTCTTAAAGTAGGCGAGCCGGTGGTTGACGGCGCTAAGGTAGAAGCTACCGTTCTTGAAAACGGAAAAGGCAAGAAAATTAAGATTTTCAAGTACAAGCCTAAGAAGGGTTACAGAAAACGCCAGGGTCACAGACAGGCGTTTACAAAAGTTGTTATCGAAAAGATTAACGGCTGATTTATTTAATTTTTTTGAATAGTTAAAAAGGCAGGTGTTTATACATGGCTCATAAGAAGGGTGTCGGCAGTACCAAAAACGGCAGAGACAGCGAATCCAAAAGACTTGGTGCCAAGAGAGCCGACGGACAGTTTGTACTGGCAGGTAACATACTTGTAAGACAAAGAGGAACAAAGATTCACCCCGGCGTAAATGTTGCCAAGGGTGGAGATGACACCTTATTTGCACTGATCGACGGCAAGGTTAAGTATGAAAGAAAAGACAAGACAAGAAGACAGGTCAGTGTTTACGCTGTTGCGGAATAATATGTCATTAATCGGGCGGGCTCTTTGTGCCCGCCTTTTGTATGAGGTGCATAATGTTTGTAGATACGGTTACTTTTACGGTTAAGTCAGGTGACGGAGGAAACGGCTGTGTTGCTTTTCATCGGGAAAAATATGTTCCCGCAGGGGGTCCCGACGGCGGAGACGGCGGACGCGGAGGCAGTGTGTTTCTTAAAGTAAATACAAATATGAGCACACTTATGGATCTGCGTTATAAAAAGAAGTTTGCCGCAAAAAGGGGCGAGGACGGACGAGGTGCTCGTCAAAAGGGCAAGGACGGAGAAAGCCTTACCATATATGTGCCTCAGGGTACAATTGTTAAGGATAATGCGTCCGGACGCATTATAGCCGACCTGTCCGATGCTGACAGTGAATTTTGTGTAGCAAAGGGCGGCAACGGCGGATGGGGTAATTCTCACTTTTCCACGCCTACAAGACAGGCGCCGGCTTTTGCCAAAGCAGGCAGAAAGGGCGTAGAGAGGGAAATAACCCTTGAACTTAAGCTTATAGCAGATGTAGGACTTTTGGGTTTTCCCAATGTGGGCAAATCCACGCTTCTTTCCGCTGTAAGTACTGCAAAACCGCAGATTGCCAATTATCACTTTACAACTCTTGTTCCCAATCTGGGCGTGGTTCATGTTGCGGACGGGAGCATGGTTATGGCGGACATACCCGGAATAATTGAAGGAGCAAGTGCCGGGGTCGGTCTTGGACATGATTTTTTAAGACATGTTGAAAGAACCAGAGCACTTATCCATGTGGTAGATGTTTCGGGCTGTGAGGGCAGAGACCCTATTGAGGACTTTGATATTTTAAATGCAGAGCTTAAAACATACAGCGAAGAACTTTCAAAAAAGCTTCAGATTATAGCAGCCAACAAGGTGGATATTGCACCGGAGGGTGCATATGAGGCTTTTGAACAGCAGATGCAGGCACGGGGATATGAAGTTTATCCTATATCGGCTGCTACCAGGCAGGGAGTTGATGCACTCATTAAGAGAGTTTATACTCTTGTGCAGAGCATACCCGTTCCTGAAATAGTGGTTGAAGAAATACCCGAGGCTGCACTTGCCGAAGGTCCGCTTTTTGAAATAGAGGTTGTGGACGGTATTTACTATGTAACCGGCGACTTCGTATATAATCTTGTAAATTCGACTAATTTTGAAGATGTGGATTCGCTTTCTTATTTCCAGAGGACTTTGCGTTCAAGAGGTATTATAGATGCTCTTGAAAAGGCAGGTATCAATGAAGGAGATATAGTTTCCATGGACGAAGTTGAGTTCGAGTACGAAAAATAATTTAGTTTTTTTAAAAAAATACTTGTAATGCATGGAATTTTATGCTATTATATACTTTGCATTGAATTTGTTAATATTATATACTTATTATAGAAGGGAGATATATTCAGATGGATATTATCGCACAGCTCACTGCTGACCAGATCAGAACAGACCTTCCTGAGCTTCTTATCGGTGATACAGTTAAGGTTTATGTTAAAGTAAGAGAAGGTAACAGAGAAAGAGTTCAGATGTTTGAAGGTACAGTTATCGCTATGAATAACGGCGGTATCAGCCGTACATTCAAGGTTCGCCGTGTATCTTACGGTGTAGGCGTTGAAAGAACTTTCCTTTACAATTCACCCAACATTGACAAAATCGAGGTTGTTCGTCACGGTAAAGTAAGAAGAGCGAAGCTTTATTACCTTCGTGACAGAGTTGGTAAGGCAGCAAAGGTAAAAGAAAAGTTATCATAATTGATGATAAAGAAGGGCGGCTTTATTATGTCGCCCTTATTTGCTTTTTAATATTTGCTCATACTGTTTGCGCAGTGTGCATACTTATGTACATCTTGGTTTTGTAAGAGAGGATTGGAATTTATGAGTGAAGAAAAAAACATTAATGAAACTGTGGATAATGAAATAACAGAAGATACAGAGGAAAAAAACCAGAACGGTAAAATAAACTGGAAGAAGGAAATTATGGAATGGATTGTTGCAATAGCAGCTGCGGTTGCTATTGGTTTATTTTTAAATCACTTTGTTTTTACACTTGTACAGGTAAGCGGCGATTCCATGACCAATACGCTCCACCACGGAGACAGATTGTTTCTTATTTCAAGGTATCTTTCCACTCCCGAAAACGGAGATATTGTGGTTTTCTATCCTGAACATGATACAAAGCCTTATATAAAAAGAGTTATTGCTACCGAGGGACAAACCGTTGAGGTTGCAAACGACCCCCAGACGGGTGAGCAGCGTGTATATGTGGACGGAGAGCTTCTGGAAGAAGATTATGTTAGAAGCTTTTATACAAACTACGGTGACATGGAGTATCCCATTACCATAGACGAAGATTGCATTTTCGTAATGGGTGACAATCGCCCAAACAGTCATGACAGCCGTATGAGTGATGTGGGACAGGTCAAGCTGGAAGATGTACGCGGCAAGGTTCTGTTCAGATGGTGGCCTTTTGCAGACGCAGAAACCTTTTAATTTAAAATGACTTTTTTACTCAGCGTATCGCTTTTCCGATACGCTGTTGTCATATAATTGTAAATCCTAAAGGGTATGATTTGATTGAAGAAAAAAATAATGTTTTTCCTTATTATTTTTGTTTTGGCATGCATAGTTTATCTGTATTATCAAAATACAGCTTTGCAAGTAAGCCGGTATGTTGTTTCAGACAGCAGTATCCCGAAAGAGTTTAACGGATATAAAATAGTCCAAATATCGGACTTTCATAATACAAAGTCACAAAAATTAACTGATGATTTAGTGGATGAAATCAAAAAACAAAAACCGGACATAATCGTTATAACAGGAGATTTGATAGATTCACGAAGAACGGATGTGGATGCAGCCGCTGATTTTATTGAAAGAATTATAGACACAGCTCCTGTTTATTATGCCGCCGGAAATCATGAAGCAAGAACAGAAGAGTATGCTGTTCTTAAAGAAAAACTTTCCGAGCTTAATGTTAATATATTGGATAACAAGTCGGAGCAAATTACAATCGGCGATTCCTCAATAAATCTTATGGGAATCAATGACCCCAGCTCTAAGTACGGAGAGGGTGATGGAGACGATAAAATCGTAACTGACGCTATAAACGGTATTGAATATAATGAGAAGCAATATACAATCCTGCTTTCGCACAGACCGGAACTGCTGGATATATATGCTGACGAACATATAAATTTGGTGTTTGCAGGTCATGCACACGGAGGTCAGATTCGCATACCTTTTATAGGGGGCGTGGTGGCACCCAATCAAGGATTGTTCCCTGAATATACAAACGGAAAGTTTTGTCAGGACGATACTGTGATGATAGTGAGTAGAGGAATAGGTAACAGCTTGTTCCCCTTCAGAGTAAACAACAGACCGGAATTGGTGGTTACCCGGCTGCAAAGTTTGTAATGTAAAAAGGAAGTGAAAATATGTCAAACGATTTGAATATACAATGGTATCCTGGGCATATGGCGAAAACCAAACGCCTTATTAAAGAAAAACTTGCACTTATAGATGTGGTGGTGGAGCTGCTTGATGCACGGCTGCCTCTCAGTTCGAGAAATCCGGATATGGATGATTTGTGCGGCCCTAAACCGAGAGTGGTTGCTCTGAATAAGGCGGATATGGCAGATGAAGAAATAACCATGCAGTGGGTAAATTGGTACAAAGAAAAAGGCATCCGTGCCGTACCCATATGCAGTATAACCG
>URVP01000148.1 GCA_900551345.1 uncultured Eubacteriales bacterium | reverse complement strand
AACCGTCATCACGATAAAAAAGCCGATGTAAATTGAAAAATATCGATAATATGATACACAAATAACAAACATGAGGATATTTCACACCGCAAAATACCGTATTTAATCGTATTTATCCTAATAACACCGTATGCATCTTGACAAAATCGTAAAACAATGGTATATTTCACTTGAGAACAGAAGGGAGGATAAAATATGTATAAAGTTAATCCTTATAGACCCGGAGCCGGATTGATGCCCGTATTTTTAGCAGGAAGAGATGAGGAAATACAGGAAATGGAAGAGGTTTTCACAGGACTGTCCATGAAAATCCCGGCTCAATCAGTGATTTTCAGCGGTTTGAGAGGCGTCGGCAAAACGGTATTGCTTAACGCATTGCAAAAAAAAGCAGAATCAAAAGGGATATTTTGCAAACATATAGAAATTGAGCAGAAGAACAATTTTATTTCTCAAATAGCAGCGTGTTCTCAAATGTTTTTAAGAGAAGTAAGTACAAAAGAAAAGTTTAAACAGCTTATAGATAAGGCTATAGTTTCCATTAAATCTCTGATAGTTTCTTTTAACCCGGCAGACAATTCCATATCATTGTCTGTAAGCAACAAAGAACTATATCAGACACAAAACCTGACACAAACACTCACCGATGTTTTTGTAACATTGGGTGAAACTGCATATGAAAGCAATATACCCATATGCTTTTTTATAGACGAAATACAATATATGAAAAGCGAAGAACTGGGTTCGTTAATAGCGGCACTGCACAGAGCCAACCAACTGGGTTATCCCATTATGATGGTGGGTGCAGGACTTCCGAAAATATACAAAATGCTGTCTGATGAAAAAAGTTATGCCGAAAGGCTGTTCAGATATAAACAGATAGATTCATTAACATATGATCAAGCTAAACTTGCAATCACTGAACCTGTAAAAGCCTTTCAGGTAACATATACGGATAAGGCAGTTGAACAAATAATCGAACTGACAAAGGGCTATCCGTATTTTATACAGGAGTTTTGCAAAATAATATATCAAAACAGCAACGGAAAAACCATTGACGATAATGCGGTAAAATCTTCAACAAAAGAATTTTTCGATGTTTTGGATAAAGGATTTTTCCTGACAAGATACGAAAGATGTTCCGACGGGGAAAAGGCTTTTATCACAGCAATGGTGCAGTGCGGCAAATTGCCGTGTACTATATCAAATGTTGCTAAAAATCTGGGTAAAAAGGTAGAACAAATTTCCCCGACAAGAGGTCAGCTCATAAACAAAGGAATTGTCTATTCCAAAAGATACGGCGAACTTGATTTTACAGTACCGGAGTTTGACAACTTTATAAAAAGAATGCATAATTAAAAAAGCTTATACCTTGTACTTTTTAATACAGCATAACACCTCAAACGGTTATGCCAAGACTTTAGGGTTAAATAACCGCCAAGACTTTAGCGAGTAGGGCGGTTATTTTACTTTTACAGTAAATGCTGTCAAAAACACAACAGTAAAGAATATTATTCTTAATATGTATTTTATCACAGCAACCACCCCCTTTCGGAGAGCGGCACAACCGCCGGTGTAAACATCGTTAAGAAGTCTTACCGTTCAGATAAAATATCATTTATATTTCCAATGAATCTTTATTAAGTAAAAATTCATAAAGACCCATATGAATTATTCCTTCTTCGTCAATCCAAGGTTTTGCAGAGGTTTTACTGATTATCAGCTTTTTAAAAAAGTCCTTTGCACTTTTAAGCGGTCTGAGTTCAGTTTCCATTTTAAATGAATTACTTACATTTAACGCAGATTGTATATAATATTTTTTCGTTCCGCTGTTCACTACAAAATCAATTTCACATTGTTTTCTTATTCTTTTACCGTTGATTACTTCATCCGATTCTACAACTCCTACATCCACAGAGCAACCCCGGCAAATAAGTTCATTATATATAATATTTTCCATAATATGTGTTTCTTCCTGCTGCCTGAAATTAAGTCTTGCATTTCTAAGTCCTATATCCGCACAATAATACTTTGACGGATATTCAAAATACTTTTTACCTTTTATATCATATCTCTTGGCGTTTTCAAACAAGAAAGACTCGGTCAAATACCCTAAATAGCTTGCAATGGTGTTGCTCGAAACCTTAATATTTTTTACCGATTTAAGTGTTTTTGAAATCTTAGCCGCATTGGTTAACGAACCTATAGATGAACATAAATCGTCAGTTAATTCCTCAAGTACATCTATAAGTTCGATATCATATCTTTCAACAATATCTTTAAAATACACTTCTGTAAACAAGTTCTGCAAATATGCTATTTTTTCATTATCCGTTGCTTTCGTGAGTACAAGCGGCATTCCTCCGTACAGAGCAAACTCCTCGTATGTGTCCGACTTTTCTCCGCCTGCAAAATCATAATATTCTTTAAAGCACAGCGGATAAATTTTAACCTCGTCTCCCCTGCCTCGAAAAGCAGTTAAAACATCTTTAGTGAGCATCTTAGAATTACTGCCCGCAACATAAATATCAGTATTCCGAAGCCTTAAAAGACCGTTAAGCACATTATAAAGACGAATTTCATCAGGATTTTTCAGTTCTTCTTTAGAAATGGCATACTGCACCTCATCAATAAGAATATAATACATATCATTATTGGTAATTTTTGCTCGAATATATTCGGACAGTTTTTCCGGACTGCGTAAGTCCACATAGTTATCATCATCAAGAGCAATTGTAATAATCTGTTCTTCCTTTATACCGCTGTCAATTAAATAATCGTAAAAAAGATTGAAAAGCAAATAACTTTTTCCGCATCTTCTGATACCTGTGATTACTTTTACCATTCCATTTTCTTTTTTATTAATAATTCTGTTTAAATACTCATCCCGTTTAATAACAACTGCCATAATGACCCTTCTTTCATTTAAAACTTACTGACATTTTCCCCTAAGTTTTAAATGATTATACATTAAAATAATACAAAAGTCAATTTTTTCACCGACAATAACATTTTGAGCAGGGGCGAAGACCTCTTTGTTTTGCATCGCTTAAAGGAATGGATATTTTGCTTTTCAGATAAGGGCAATTATCTTTATGATAACATTCTCCCGTAAAGGTGCAAAACACCTGCTGTGATTCAGGCTCCGGCAGAGCGTCATTTGCCGTATTACGGGAATTTAACTGACCGGCGGCGGTTGCATCAGCCGATTGTACTAATTCAGCCGAGGGGAAATGCAGATCCGCCGCCGGGCGGTCATCCTCTGAAACATCATAAGCCACACACTGCTCAGTTTCTTTATCAAAACAATAATCAAATTGCTGACTACCGTTTTCAGCCGAAGAAACAATTTTCTCCGGCATTATATATGGAGAGGCAACCAATCCTGCTCCGAAAACGCCTAAAAATGCGGCTATGAAAAGTATTTTTTTAATTATGTATTTCATAACGATCCTCTTTGAAAAAGTATGCTTATAGCATTAAGATATGCTATAAGCATAGTATAGCACACTTTTTTTCAAAATGCAATACAGATATAGAAATTTTTTCTATAATAAGCAAACACAAAAAAACCCACCGCAACAGGTGGGTTAAATTCGTATATAGCTTTACTGATTCTGCTCGCTGAAAGCGGCTATCATAGCATCTATTATTTTTTCCGCAAAAGCGATCTGTTCTTTCGGCAGAGATTCAAGCTTTTTCGCTATTCCCTCCAAAACTATGGGCTGTGCGGCATCTATGCTGTCGCATAAAAGCTCATCCATGGATACTCCCAGCTCGTTTGCCATCAGCACCAATGTTTCCAAAGAAGGCTTTTTAACTCCACGCTCGATTTCACGCAGAAAGCCCAGAGAAATATTTACCCTTTCGGCAAATTGTTCCCCCGTGAGATGTTTGCTTTTGCGTGCAGACTGTATTCTTTTGCCTAATTTATCTTCATTCAGCATAAAAAAATCACCTTTCAGCAATTTTTACTATTGTTAGTATATCTGAAACATACGGATTTTAACATACGCTGTCAGTTGTATGATATGCTGAAAGATGACTTTATGAAAATTTTATATTGATAATACTATTCATCGGAGAGTTTTTCCCTCATACGAAGCAGAAGCTTTTTTTCTATCCTTGACACCTGTACCTGAGAAATGCCCATAATGGAGGCTACCTGTGTTTGGGTTTTGTCGTAAAAATAACGCAGGCTTATTATCTGCTGTTCACGCACGGTAAAGTCTTTCATTGCCTCTTTAACGGTAAGCCTGTTAAGGGTCTGGGTTTCCGTATCGTTGGGGCTTTCGATGGTATCGCCCAGGGTACTTTTGCCGTCGTCACCCAGTTC
>URVP01000147.1 GCA_900551345.1 uncultured Eubacteriales bacterium | reverse complement strand
TATCAGTAAACTGCGATGCCACATCTTCTCCCACTTCAAAATGACAAGGCCCGATGTAGTAGAATATGACAGCAGTGCTCATTATGCCGCCGCTAAGGAGATGGCACAGGAGTGTATGGTACTTCTTAAAAATGAGGATAATGTAATGCCGCTTAAACCGGACGCCAAAATCGCTCTTATAGGGCCTATGGTTAATGCAAGACGCTCGCTTTTAGGCAGCTGGACGCTTGATAATGAACTTGATAAGGTGAAAACCATTAAAGAAGCTACTAGCGAGGCGTATCCACGGGCAAAGCTGTTTTGCAGTGAGGAAAATACCTTTGATGACATGATAGCAAAGATTTACAGCTGCGATGTGGTTGTGATTGCTCTTGGCGAGTCATATCTTGTAACAGGCGAGGGAAAAAGTCTTTCTGATATTGATATTCCGTCAGAACAGGCTGAACTTATAAAACGGGCTTATTTTATGGGTAAACCTGTTATCGCTACCATGACTTTTGGCAGACCCGTAGGCTTGCAGTCCGTAGAACCTTATCTTAAAGGAATTATATATACCTGGCATTCAGGTTCTATGACTGCCCCCGCTCTTGCGGATATTCTGTTCGGTAAGGTGAATCCGTCAGGAAAGCTAGCCATGACTCTTCCCAGGGTCACCGGGCAAATTCCTCTGTATTACAATCCGCCCAAAAGCGGCAGACCTTGTGACGGGTATTACGGTGAAACCGTGCCTATCAATTATCAGGACATCAGCGGCACTCCCATGTATCCCTTCGGCTACGGATTGTCCTATACAACTTTTGAATATTCCAATCCTAAGGCGGTAAATCCTGAAATTACATACGAAGATATATGCGGCGGTGGAAAATTTAAAATCACGGTTGATGTTTCCAACAAAGGAGCAGTTGACGGTAAGGAAACTGTTCAGCTGTATATTCATGATAAAATAGCTTCCATGACACGACCTATCCGTGAGCTTAAAGGTTTTAAAAAGCTGCTTATAAAAAAGGGAGAAACCGCAACCGTTGATTTTGAACTGGGATATGACGAGCTGGGCTTTTACGGCGCTGACGGTAAATATCGGGTAGAAAAAGGCGGTTTTGACATATATATTGGCGGCAGCTGCTATGCTGATAAAGCCTGTGAGATATATGTAAAGTGATTTATTTTAAACGGTGTAATTTAACCAAAGGAGGGAAAAAGAAATGAAAAAAGTAATTTCAATGTTTCTTATTACATCAATTGTATTAAGCACGGTATGTGTGTTCGCTTCGCCTAAGGAAAACTTTGAGTATGCTGATTTTACCAAGTACGGCACTGTAGATGCTAAACATAACGGGTTTGTTGTCACAGATGAGGACGGAACATACTTGTATTATGACAAATTCGGCAATCCGACTGATGATTTTGTGAGCGTAGCAGGCAGTAATGTCTTTTATCTCAGCAGTGAAAACGAAGATGTAAATGAGTATAACCCCGAAACCGGAGAAGGTGCATCATATACCATACATAATTACTACATCTACGACAATAACAACAATCTTATCACGAAGATTTCCTCCGATGAATATGGCTATACGCAAACGGATGATTATATTATAACTGCCAATCGTGCTGACAGCGTTGAAACTATAACCATGACCATATATTCCAAAGAAACAGGCGAGGTAGTTTCAACCCTTTCCGGAGCAGATTATAATGTAGGATTTACATATTATCAGCCCCATGGTTTTGATTTGACTTATTTTGCTCTTTCAAAGGACGGATATTTTGTATTTACCGACAAAAACGGTAATTCCGGTTTGTCTGATGTATACGGCAACATAGTGTTAGAGCCCGCATATTCAAACCTTAATATGCTTGACTGTGAGAATGATTATTACTCTGCACGGATAGACGGTGATTACTGCGTTATAAATAAACACGGTGAAATAATAAAGAATTTAGGCAGTCTGTATACGGGCGTTTCCAAGATTGCAGATGATAACGGTAAGAATTATTATCTTGCGGATGATGCCGATTATCTTAATCATCTGCTTGACGAAAACTTTGAGGAAATAAAAATGCCTGTCAGAATGGAATTTGCTAATTTTTTGAATGATGAAAAAACTCTGATTAAGGTTATGAGACCCATTAATGAGAGGGAATCTACATACGAAACCAACGAGGCTGTCATAGACTTGGAGGGTAATGTTATTATACCCTTTGAGGAGCAGTGCAGCAGTATAACCATGCAGGAAAACGGTCTTATAACAGCACATATGCTGGATAACTATTATCATTTTAAAGTTTTTGACCAAGAGGGAAAAGTCATTTTGGAAAACTGCACGGAAATAATCGGTACCGGTGACAATGGACTTATGAGCGTCTATATCGAAGATGAAAGCTTTTATATGGATTCTGAAGGGAATGTGGCATTATATCCTCCCCAGGGGTACAGCGTTCAGGGCGTATTCTCAGA
Organism: uncultured Eubacteriales bacterium; assembly: GCA_900551345.1. GTDB lineage: Bacteria > Bacillota > Clostridia > Monoglobales > UMGS1388 > UMGS1388. The sequence continues at coordinate 1,895 of URVP01000147.1, read as the reverse complement.
GGGGCTTGCTTCTGTGGTTAAGACAGGAAGCGGTGCATACGGTACATACGGCAGCACGGCTTATATTGACGAAACAGGCAGAATAGTTATAGAGGGTGATGACAATTGGTGCAGAGGATATGAATTTGAAAACGGAATCGCACCGGTGGGACTTTATTTAGGCAAAGGAGGCCCTACCGCCACTACATACATAAAGTTTACAGGCTATCAGCCCTCCGACTGGGCGGCAGAATATGTCAGCAGTGCAAAAGAGCTGAATATAATGCCGGCAGAAGATGTTTACTATAAGCTTGACATATCCCGCCGGGAATTTTGTGATTACGCCTACAATATGCTTTCACAGGTTAAGGAACTTGCAGCGGAAGATGCGGAGCAGAGTCCTTTCTCCGATACCGATAACGAAAAAATCATTGCTTTGTATAATGAAGGTATCATTCAAGGAAAAGGCGAGGGGATTTTCGCACCAGACGACAGCCTGACCCGTGAGGAAGCTGCAACCATTCTTTACCGTATTGCAGAGTATGCCGGTGTTAAGAGCGATGAGGGCAAAGAGGATATGGCATACTCCGACGATGAGGATATTTCAGACTGGGCAAGAGAAGCGGTGTATGAGCTTTACAATCTGGGAATTATGAACGGAACCGATATGGGATTTGAGCCGCAATCACCCTATACCACTGAGCAATCTATAGCTACAATCATGCGGTTGTATTCCCTTATACCGGAAAAGTAAAAATGTTATCAGGAAGTGACAGTTATGAAGTATAAAACCGAAATGCACTGCCATACTTCGCAGGTCAGCTGCTGTGCTAGCCTTTCGGGAAAAGAACAAATTAAAGCATATATAGACGCAGGCTTTGATACGGTTGTAATAACCGACCATTTCAGCAGTTCTACATATGAGCATTATCATTGGGAGGGTTTAAGCTGGAAGCAGCGTATTTCTCACTATTTATCAGGATATGAAGATGCAAAAAAAGCGGCGGAAGATAAAATAGCAGTGCTTTTAGGTATGGAGCTTAGATGCCGTCAAAACGACAATGACTATCTTGTATATGGTGTGACAGAGGATTTTTTGCTTAAATACAATAATGATTCATTTAATCTGATTGATTCGGATATAGAAACAATATCCAAAATTGTCAGAGATAACGGTCTTATGATATTTCAGGCACACCCGTTCAGAAATCATATGACCGTAACAGACCCGTCTTTGCTGGACGGAATTGAAGTGTACAACGGCTGTGTTCGTCATCGCTCACGCAATGATATATCTGAAATATGGGCGGACAAATACAATCTGCTTAAAACTTCCGGTTCAGATGCCCATCACATAGGCGACTGGGCAAGGGGCGGCATTATAACAGATGAAAAAATAACAAATAATATACAGCTTATAAAAGAACTAAAAAAACAACCCGAGCTTATAAAGACTCTTACGGGTTTTTTAGCTGAATAAAGAAAGGATTGATTAAAAATGCAAAAATGGTGCAGGGTTAAATTTCACCCCAATCTTCCCTTTTATCCTGACGGCAGAAGGGTAACCGAATGTATGGAGCATGTAAATCTTTCGAGAGAGGCAGCTTGTGAGGGCATGGTCCTTCTTAAGAATGATAATGCTTTGCTCCCCATTGCCAACGGAAAAAATATAGCAATTTTCGGTAAGGGACAAATTGACTATGTTAAAGGCGGAGGAGGAAGCGGTGAAGTTAACGGCAGCTATATAAGAAACATATACGAAGGCCTGAAGATAAAACAGGAAGAGGGCAAGGTTAACCTTCTTCGTCAGCTTTCCTCTTTTTATGAAGATGAAGTAAAAAAACAGTTTGATAAAGATGTAAAAATCGGTCAGACTGTTGAGCCTAAGATCCCCGAATATCTTTTAAGCTTAGCAA
>URVP01000146.1 GCA_900551345.1 uncultured Eubacteriales bacterium | reverse complement strand
AAAGGGTATTCCCGTTGCAATTGACGGCGTAAAATATCCTGCTGTTGAACTGCTTGAAAAGCTCAATGCTCTTGCAGGGGCAAACGGCGTTGGCATAGATGATATTGTTGAAAACAGACTTGTAGGAATGAAGAGCAGAGGCGTTTATGAAACACCCGGCGGAACAATTCTTTATACAGCACATAAAGAACTTGAATATCTCTGCCTTGACAGACAGACTCTTCATTATAAACAGCAGGTTGCAAATCAATTTGCAGATCTTGTATATGATGGTCTTTGGTTTACACCGCTGCGTGAAGCTCTGTCGGCTTTTGTTGACAAAACTCAGGAAACTGTTACAGGTACTGTTAGAGTTAAGCTTTACAAAGGAGTATGCTCACCTGCCGGTGCAAAATCTCCCTATTCTCTTTATAACGAAGAAATTGCAACATTCTCTGCTGATGATGTTTATGACCAGAAGGATGCAGATGGATTTATTAATCTGTTCGGTCTTCCTCTTAAAGTCAGAGCTATGATGCTTAAGAAAAACAAGGACAATAAATAATTTGCACTTTTTTATGCAGGGCGGCACTTTGCCGCCTTGCATATCTTAATATTTATAATGGGCGAGGAGCAGTATATATGAAATTATGGGGCGGACGCTTCAGCAAGGACACCGATCAAAAAGTAGATGACTATAATTCTTCAATTCGTTTTGATAAAAAAATGTATCGCCAGGACATAGCAGGCAGTATGGCTCATGCAGCTATGCTGGGCAAGCAGGGCATTATCTCCCGGGATGATGCAGACAAGATTATATCCACTCTTGGGGATATTCTTGCGGATATAGAAGCAGGACGGATTGAGTTTAATATAGAGGCTGAAGATATTCATATGAATATCGAAACTATTCTTATAGAGCGTATAGGAGATGTAGGCAAAAGACTGCATACCGGCAGAAGCCGCAATGACCAGGTTGCTCTTGATTTAAGGCTTTATCTTCTTGATGAAACATTAAATGTTCAAAATGAGCTTGTTTCTCTCATGAAATCAGTTGTAAAGCTTGCAGAGGATAATATGGATGTAGTTATGCCGGGTTATACCCATCTTCAGCGTGCACAGCCGATTCTCTTTTCGCATCATATGATGGCATATTACGAGATGCTCAGGCGTGATTTGACTCGTCTTGAGCAGATTCGAGAAAGAATGTCTGTTTCACCTCTGGGCAGCGGCGCTTTGGCAGGAACTACATATCCGCTGGACAGAGATTTTACCGCCGATAGGCTTGGACTCAAAAGTGTAAGTGCCAACAGTCTTGACGGTGTTTCTGACAGGGATTTTGCAATCGAAACAGCTTTTGTTATGTCTATGATAATGATGCATCTTTCCCGTTTTTCCGAGGAAATAATTCTTTGGTCATCAAAGGAATTTCACTTTGTTGAGCTTGATGACGCATACTCTACGGGCAGCAGCATAATGCCTCAGAAGAAAAACCCCGATATTGCAGAACTTACCCGTGGTAAAACCGGTCGTGTATATGGTTCGCTTATGGGACTTCTTACGGTTATGAAGGGTATTCCCCTTGCGTATAACAAGGATATGCAAGAGGATAAGGAACAGGTCTTTGACGCTGTGGAAACGGTTCAGATGTGTCTGCCTGTTTTTGAGGGCATGATAAGCACCATGACTGTATGCAGGGAAGAGATGATAAGCGCAGCAAAAGGCGGTTTTACAAATGCTACCGATGCGGCAGACTATCTTGTTAAAAAGGGTCTTCCTTTCCGTGATGCTCACAAAGTTATAGGAGAAATTGTGGCATATTGCATTGAACACAATAAAAATATTGATGAGTTATCCATGGAAGAATTTAAGACCTTTTCAAGTTTGTTTGACCGTTCTGTTTATGATGCCGTTGATATTATGACTTGTGTTAACATGCGTGATGTAAAGGGCGGCACAGCTTCCGGGCGTGTTCAAGATGAAATAAAGGCTGCTAAGGCATATATTTCAAAGAAAGAGGTTGATTAAACAATGCGCAGTATGACAGGCTACGGTCGGTGTGAAATGTCTGTTGACGGAATGGATATTTCAATTGAGATAAAATCCGTAAACCATCGTTTCTTGGATTTTAGTATAAGAATTCCCCGATATTATGCTTTTATGGAGGAGGGTATTAAAAAGTACCTGCGTCAGCATATCAGCAGGGGAAAAGTGGATGTATATATTTCTATCTATGATAAAAATGATGACAGCAGAACCATCTCTTTGAATACTGCATTGGCAGAGGGATATATAAATGCAATGCGGCAGCTTGTTGAAAAATATAATGTAAAAGACGATATCAGTGCTTCTGCAATAAGCCGATTTTCGGATATATTCGATGTGGAATATAAACAGCAGGATGAAGAAGCACTTTTTGCTAAAATTATGCCTGCTCTGGAGACAGCTGTGCAGCAGTTCGTTGCCATGCGTAAAAGAGAGGGCGAAAAGCTTACTGAAGATATGCTTATGCGTAAAGGCATAATCGAAGATTGTCTCGAAAAGGTAGAGCAGCTTGCTCCGCATACCGTAGATGATTATAAAGAAAAGCTTGAAGCAAGGATTGCAGAACTTATGGACGGAATTGCAATAGACGAGTCAAGAGTAATGACCGAAATTGCCATATTTGCGGACAAGCTTTGCATAACTGAGGAAACGGTTCGTCTGCATAGTCATTTAGAGGAATTTGAAAATATTCTTTCCAAGGATGAGGCAGCCGGCAGAAGACTTGATTTTCTTCTTCAGGAAATGAACCGTGAGGTTAATACCATGGGCAGCAAGTGTAACGATTTGGAAATCGGAAGATATGTTGTGGACATGAAGACAGAGCTGGAGAAAATCAGAGAACAGCTGCAGAACTTGGAGTAAATAATGCTGATTAAAGGAATTGCTGCACAGGAAAGGATTTGACAATAATGAAACTTTTAAATATAGGTTTTGGCAACTTTGTTTCGGCAGAGAGAATTGTAGGCATAGTCGGACCTGACTCAGCACCTGTAAAAAGAATTATTCAGGAAGCAAGAGATAGGGGCATGCTCATTGATGCAACCTGCGGAAGAAGAACAAGAGCGGTTATTATAACCGACAGTGATCATGTGGTGCTTTCTGCAATTCAGCCCGAGACCGTAGCAGGCCGTATTATGGGCAAAGAGGTCAGTGTCGATGATGAACCGGAGGAATAAGCTGTATTAAATAAAAAGGATTGATAGTAATATGAAAAAAGGTCAGCTTGTTGTTATCTCCGGACCTTCGGGAGCGGGGAAAGGCACAATCTGTAAAAAATATATGGAAATTCATCCTGATACTTTTCTTTCGGTCTCGGTTACTGAAAGAGCACCTAGACCGGGAGAAATTGACGGTGTGCATTATCACTTTATAAATAAGGATGAGTTTGATAAACTTATTGCTGAGGACGGACTTATAGAATGGGCTCAGTATGGGGATAATCGTTACGGAAGTCCTAAGGCTCCGGTGATTGAAGCTATTGCACAGGGTAGGGATGTTATTTTTGAAATCGAAGTAGTGGGTGCGGCAAAAGTAAGGGAGCAGTATCTCGATGGTGTTTATGTGTTCATTGCCCCGCCTTCGCTAGAAGAACTTCGCAGCAGACTTACCGGCCGCAACACAGAAACAAAAGAGCAGATAGAACGCCGTTTATCAAAAGCCACAGCGGAACTGGCAAAAATGGAAAGCTATGATTATATTGTGGTAAATGATTCGGTGGATTCGGCTGTTGCTGATATAGAGGCTATTCTGACCGCTGCAAGGCTCAGACCAAGTCAGCAAAAAGAATTGATAGAAAAATTACTTAGCAAATAAAAACCAACGAAAAGGAGCGTTTTATTATGATTATTCAACCGCCATTGGACAAACTTATGAAAAAGGTTGACAGCAGATATTCTCTTGTTATTGCAACTGCAAAAAGAGCAAGACAGCTGACGGACGACCCGGAAAAGAAGTCCGATAAGCCTGTAATAGATGCAGTGCAGGATATTATCAATGACAGAGTAACTATTGATTATTCCAGTGAAGAGGTTAACAATTCAGATGATGAAATAATTAGTGAACCTGAGGCAGATGCTGAACTAAGTATTCAATCTGTTCCAATAAGTAGGAGTTCGTCAAAGTATAACACGTCAACACGGTAGATTCACGGTTAGATTCTAACTCAAAGCCCCGATTTGTCCATGTTTTCAAAATTTGAGACCATTCCATGAGACAGTACCGCCACCAAACCTCACGCAGTCGTACTACTGAAAACTGATTCCACGGTTTATCCGGAGAAATATAATGTAAAATCAAAGGTAGTGGTTCAAGAGGAATTTCAAAAACAAAACGATGACCTCCCTCGGCTGCACCAGCATCAAAA
>URVP01000145.1 GCA_900551345.1 uncultured Eubacteriales bacterium | reverse complement strand
GTATATTTTCCCGTCCTTTTTTAATCTTGCGCCGGTCTGTTTAAAGTGAAAGCTTACGCCTTTGTCCAAGCATTGCTCTCTTAGGGAAAGTATCCAGTCATAGTCACATATGCGCGCTTCGTTACCGCTTTCGCCTCCGGCTACAACCATATATATTTTGTCTGTCAGATATTTTCTCATATCGATTGATGAAAGAAGTGGTTCACATATGACCGTTTTCCTTTTTGCCGGTATACTGTTAAAAATAGGAAAACGCAGGTCGCACTGCTTTTGATTTTCCATAGTACAGCATATCTCCACATTGTCCCATCCATCCCCCCAATCCGGGGGAATGCACTTCATGAAGCGGTCAATACGCTTTGTTATTATAGTGTAATTCAAATCACTGCGCCTACGCATTATATTCCATATTTCACCACGCCATATGTCAGCTTTATCCAGAAAAAAGTCGCTTGTCATACAGACATACAGGTGACCTCCTGAGGGGATTTTGTACTCGCCGTTTCGTTTTTTTCTAACCGGCAGGTCAAAATTATTGGTTTTAGTTACAAGCGAAGCATCTTTACCTATAGATTCATCACGCCTATATACATAGCAGTGCTTGCAACCTTCCGAATATTTTGTGCAGCCGTGCCACGGATTCCATACATCGCTTGTCATATGTTATACCTCGTTTAATCAAGCTCCTTCAGGCCTGTGTAAAGTTCGTAATATCTGCCCTTCATTTCAAGCAGTTCATCATGTGTGCCTCTCTCTATAATTTCACCGTTTTCAAGTACCATAATGGCGTTGGCATTGCGTACGGTTGACAGACGGTGCGCAATAACAAAAGTAGTTCTGTCTTCCATAAGACTGTCCATACCTTGTTCAATGTGCTTTTCAGTTCTTGTGTCAACCGAGCTTGTTGCTTCGTCAAGTATCAGTATGGGTGCTTTGCTGAGTGCAGCTCTTGCTATGTTAAGGAGCTGACGCTGTCCCTGGGAAAGATTTTCTCCATCGCCTTCAATAACAGTGTTGTATCCGTCTGAAAGTCGCTTTATAAATGAATGGGCACTGGCAGTTTTTGCGGCTTCGATTACTTCTTCATCTGTTGCATCCAGTCTGCCGTATCGTATGTTTTCCATAATCGTTCCGGTAAATAAATGTGTGTCCTGCAATACCATTGCAATGTTCTTTCTTAAAATGTCCCTGCTTATGTCTTTTATATTGGTTCCGTCAATGGTAATTGTTCCCGAATCAATATCGTAAAATCTGTTTATAAGATTGGTTATGGTAGTTTTTCCTGCGCCCGTAGACCCTACGAATGCTATTTTTTGTCCGGGCTTTGCATACAGACTTATGTTTTTTAAAATTGTTTTGTCAGGATTATAACCAAATGTTACATCATCAAGTATAACATATCCGTTGATTTTTTCAATAGGTTTTGCTTCTTTATCATTAATATTTTCGGGTTTTTCGTCCATTACTGCAAATACACGCTCTGCACCTGCAAGTGCTGCAAAAACTGTAGACATTTGTGCAGAAAGCTGATTTATGGGCATAGAGAACTGCTTTGAATAGTTTGCAAATACAGTTAGAGCACCCGGAGTGAATCCGGTAAGGCACATGAGTATTCCGCCTACACCTACTGTTATACCGTAGCATATCTGGGATGTGTTGCCCATAATCGGACCTGTAACGCCGCCCCAGAACTGTGCCATAAGCTGTTTGTCTCTCATATCGTTGTTAAGAAGAGCGAATTCATCCATGCATGCGTCTTCGTGATTAAAGACTTTTACTACTTTTTGACCGGAAACTATTTCTTCAATATATCCGTTTACAGCACCAAGAGCTGCCTGCTGACCGCCGTAATATTTGGATGAGCGGCCGGCAATCCATGAACCGCCTTTAACAAAAATAGGTATAAAAAGTATTGTTATAAGAGATAGACCCCAGTTGGTGGTCAACATAAATACAAGTGTACCTACCGTGGTTATTATTCCTGATATGATAGAAGTCAGAGAGTTATTCAGCATTACATCAATATTATCTATATCGTTTGTGAATCTTGACATTATCTCACCTGTGGGGTTCGAGTCAAAATAGCGTACAGGTAATCTTTGAAGTTTTGAGAATAAATCGTTTCTTAATTTTTCTATAGCACCTTGAGATATGGATAGCATAAGTCTGCTTTGCAGGTAAGTTGTGATTATTCCCGCTGCATACATCGTTCCAAGCAAAAATACGGCGGTTATTATATACTTAAATACATCGCTGCCATTCCACCAAGTGTTAAGATCCATAAAGTATCTTACTGCGTTATCTGCTGCCTGTTCTATGGGGCTCATCTTTATTACCGTGTTGGGAGCTATCTCAAGAGTAATTCTGTCAATAATGGGAGCAAGCATATAAGCTCCCAGTAAGGAAGTAAGCGTGCTTACCATCATACATAGAAAAACAAAAACAAGACGCAGTTTGTACTGGCTTATATATTTCATCATCCTGCGGATTGTATGACGGGTGTTTTTGGGTCTTCCTTTCATTCTCATATGTCTTCCCGGCTGTCCCGGACCCCTTTGAGGTGCTTTTTCGCCGGAATTATTGCCATAGCTGTTATATTGCTTTTGAAGCTGCTCAAGTGTTCTAGCCATATTCGTCACGCTCCTTTTTTATCCATCTGAGAATAGTATATTTCCTGATATTCAGTATTGCTCGAAAGCAACTGGTCGTGTGTTCCTATTCCAGTAATTTTTCCGTCGTTCATAACTATTATCTGGTCAGCCGACATAACTGATGTAATACGCTGAGCAATAATAATTTTTGTTGAATCTTTCAGTTCGTTTGAGAAGGTTTTTCTGATTTGCGTTTCCGTTGTTGTGTCAACAGCGCTTGTGGAGTCGTCCAGAATAAGTACCTTTGGTTTTTTCAGAAGTGCTCTGGCTATGCATAATCGTTGTTTCTGACCACCGGAAACATTGGTTCCGCCTTGGTCAAGCATTGTTTCATAACCATCCGTAAAGCTGCTTACAAAACCGTCTGCCTGTGCATTGGAGGCGGCATTAACGATTTCTTCCCGGCTAGCCTTCTCATTGCCCCATCGCAGGTTTTCTTCGATTGTTCCGGAAAAGAGTGCGTTTTTTTGCAGTACAACGCCTACACCGTCTCTCAGGTGCTGCAAGGAATAATCTTTTACATTTACACCGTCAACCAGCACTTCTCCGCTGTCCGCATCGTATAGACGGGAAATAAGGGATACAAGCGTGGTCTTTCCGCATCCTGTTGAGCCGATGATACCGATAGTTGACCGTGCAGGAATTTTTATGTTTATATTCTCCAGAACATGTTCTTCGCTGTTTTTGTAGTATTTAAACGAAACATTTTTAAATTCAATTTCGCCTTTTTCTACCTTAAGGTCAGGGTATTTGGCATTGTCATCAGTAAGTGCGATTTTTTCATCAAGCACTTCTCGTATTCTCTTGGCAGATGCAAGCGCTCTTGAAGAAAACATAAGCAGCATGGTTATCATCATAAGAGAGACCAGAATCTGTGTTACATAGGTAATAAATGCCGAAAGGTCGCCTATTCTCATTCCTCCGGCGATTACCATATTTCCGCCGAACCATACTACTGCGATTGTTGTTATGTTCATAAAAAGTGTAAGTACAGGCTGCATGAAAATCATTACTTTTACCGCATTAATTCCCGACTGCTTTAAGTCTTTATTAGCATTGCGGAACTTTTCTTCTTCATAGTCCTCACGCACAAATGATTTAACCACTCTGACATTTGTAACATTTTCCTGTACTGTGGAGTTTAGCTGGTCAACTTTTTTCTGTACGAGAGCATATCTTGAAAAACCTGTTTTAATAATAAAACTTACAGATAAAAGCATAAGAGGTATGGTTACGGCAAAAATTACTGCCAGAGAAGGCTTAAGAATAATTGACATAACAAGAGCACCTATGAGCATGCCGGGTGCTCTAAGCGCCATGCGCAGCATCATGTTTACAAAGTTCTGCATCTGTGTTACATCATTTGTAAGCCTTGTTACCAGTGAACCGGTTGAAAATTTATCAATGTTTGCAAACGCATATTTTTGTACCTTTGCAAAGGCATCTGCACGCAAATCCGCGGCAAAGTTTACCGATGCTTTTGCTCCAAAATACGCACCGCCTACGCCGCTTGCCATCATAAGCAGGGCAGTTACTATCATAAGTGTCATTGTACCCAGGCTTGAACCTATCGTCAGTTTTCCGAGATTTCCGTTGTTTATAACGATGGATAAAAGTTTGGGCATAACTACTTCGCCTATTACTTCGACTATCATACATAAGGGGCCTATAATAAAATATTTTAAATAGGGCCTTATATATTTGTACCATTTTTTCATTTTGTCAAATCCTTTCCGTTGTTATTTTATTTGTTCAAAGCCACTTTTAAATTATCATTTATCCTTTTTAAATATCCTTTAAGCACTTCGATTTCTTCATCATTAAAAT
>URVP01000144.1 GCA_900551345.1 uncultured Eubacteriales bacterium | reverse complement strand
CCCTTTGGATCTGGATGAAAGTAAATATTTGTGCGTTTCTCCTCTTTTAAATGATGGAGAAAAAGAAAAAGTACGAAAACAAATTGATATCTTAAATAAAAGATAAAGAAATAGTACACTAAATTTCTATTAAACGGAAATCTGGTGTACTATTTCTTTTTTATACCTAAGATTTTTACAAAAAGAAAAAGACCTTAGATATTCTCTAAAGTCTTTCTTAGTTGCGGGAGCCGGATTTGAACCAACGACCTTCGGGTTATGAGCCCGACGAGCTACCAGACTGCTCCACTCCGCGATATTTAATTGTGCTCTGTTTTGATAGCTTAATTAGTATAGCACTTTTTTTAAGCCCTGTCAAGAGGTTATTTTTAAATCCTTAAAAATATTTTCGACAAATTAAAGCGGAAAGAGATATATTGACTTTTTAGAATGGTAATTATATAATATAGCCCGTAAATATTATTTTGAAAACGGAGTTGAAAACGATGGATTTGCCAAAAGCCATAATTGACAGATGCAATGAATATTACGGTAAGATTTTACCTAAAAATAAAAAGCTTGCCGAGCTTTACAAAAATTGTTATCCAAATACCTTGGAAACGGCCGTTGTGCCTAAAGAGGACGGTACATATTTTGTGCTGACCGGAGATATACCCGCCATGTGGCTTCGTGACTCAACCGCTCAGGTATCTCATTATATCCCCGTTGCGGCATACGACGATGAAGTAAAGGGTATTATAAGAGGGGTAATACGCAGACAGATGATGTATATAGAGATAGACTCTTATGCCAATGCGTTTAATGAAGAGGCAAACGGCAGAGGTATGGAGGAAGATTTGCCCAAAAATCTGCCCTGGGTGTGGGAACGCAAATACGAGATAGACTCACTTTGCTATCCTTTCCGTCTTGCTTATCTTTATTGGAAAGCTACCGGCGATGATACCATTATAGATGAGCGTTTTATGTCGTGTGCCAATATTGCCGTAAGACAATGGACGCTGGAACAGCATCATGAAAACTCACTTTACAGATTTTTCAGAAATACTAAATTGGATACGGATACGATACATAACAAAGGCTGCGGAGCACCTGTTTCTTATACGGGCATGACATGGTCGGGTTTTCGCCCCAGTGACGACGCATGTACTTACGGATACCTTATTCCTTCAAATATGTTCGCCGTTGTTGTTCTTGGTTATATAATTGAAATGGTATCCTCCAAATTCTCAAGTGACAACACTCTTATTTTTGAATGCAGTGCTCTGCGTGATACAATTGAGGAAGGCATAAAAAAATATGCTTGTGTAGAGCATGAAAAATACGGCAAAATATATGCTTGTGAAACAGACGGAATGGGACATTATACCCTTATGGATGACGCCAATGTACCCAGTCTTTTATCCATTCCCTATATAGGCTATACAGATGCCGGTGATGAAATATACCAAAATACAAGAAAGTTTATATTAAGTAAGGATAATCCTTATTATTTTGAAGGTAAATTTGCTAAAGGTATCGGCAGTCCTCATACACCTGATAATTATATCTGGCACATAGCTCTTTCTATGCAGGGACTTACAGCTGATAATCCCGATGAGGTAAGAGAAATTTTGGATATGATATGCAGAACAGATGCAGATACAGGATTTATGCATGAGGGCTTTAATGCAGATGACCCTTCAATTTTTACCCGTCCTTGGTTTACCTGGTCCAATTCATTGTTTGCAGAGCTTGTAGAAATGGCAGTTGATAAAGGTATAATATAACATAATATTTGCATGCATAAGACGGTTTTGCATATTTTCAAAAAACATATAATTTCAGCTTGTAAAAGAACTTTATTAAATGCTATGTCCTGCTTTGCAGGACATATTTTCTTATATATGTAATTAGACATATGAGTAAAGGCTGACAGTGTAGAATACATAAAGTTATGCATGAAAGTTACAGGGATTCAGAGTCCAACAAATAGTTTTTTAATTTACAACTATAAAATAAATAGGTGGTGAAACGCATTGAACAGAAAACAACTGATACAGTTTATAAAAGAAGAATATGGCAAGGAGGAGGAATATCTTTGGGCAAAGTATCCTAATTATGCCGTGTTCAGGCACTCTGTCAATAGAAAGTGGTTTGCAGTTGTTATGGATGTTCCCAAAAACAAGTTGGGATTGGCAGGAGATGAAATTATTGATTTGCTTGTTGTTAAATGCAGCAATTTACTTATAGGGTCTTTAATTCAGAAACGGGGATTTTATCCTGCTTATCATATGAATAAGACAAATTGGATTTCAATAGCACTGGACGGAAGTGTAGATGACGAAGAAATCAAGATGTTGATTAATATGAGTTATGAACTTACCGGCGAAAGAAAAAAGCCTTCTGTCAGCAATCGGTAACATGCTTGGTTAAAGAGAAGAAGCGTGCAATCATAAAGGCGTAAAGCCCTGTTTGCGACGCTTCTTTCATTTTAGATTTTAAAAGTTTTTAGTTAAGCAGAAACTTACGCAGTGCTTTTGCCACGCCCGCATTTTCGCATGTGTCGGTTATGTATTTGCACTCTTTTTTTACATCTTCGTATGCATTGCCCATTGCAATGCCTATTGCCACATGTTTAAGCATTGGTATATCATTTGTGCTGTCGCCTATTGCCAATGTTCTGGAAAGAGGGATTCCGGTGTGCCCTAGAACTATGTCTATTCCCTTATCCTTTGAGCATCCTTTCGCCGAAAATTCAAAGCATTTATCGTGCCGTGCCAGCTCATATCTGTCCGAAAGTTTTTTCATTATCTCCTCATCGGGATAATCTCTTATAAGAATACTGGTTATGGGATAGTTTTTGCTTTTGTAATCATCCGGCGTTTTTAAAATTACAAAGTCGTACGATTCCTTCGGGTAAGTGCTGTAAACCTGCAGGGGTCCTTCCAGTCTTACATCGTGGCCTTTATCCATAAAATATTTAAGTATTTCATACACCTCATTGCTGTCAATAAGATCTTTGCGAAGAACTTTGTTTCCTATGTATACCTCTGCACCCATTCCTGCGATTATTCCGTCATATTCCACGGTTTCGCATAAAAAAGGCGGTAAAAATCCGCCTGAGCGGCCTGTGCATATATATACTTTGTGACCTTTTGCACGCACTTCTTTTATGGCTTCAATATTGTCAGGGTGAATTTTTATATCAGCATAGTCATTGCCCAATGTTCCGTCAAAATCCAAAAAAACAGCATATTTATCCATCATGTAAATACTCCTTTCGATTACATATAACAATATAATACAAATTGCCGCAGTTTTCAAGAATAAAGGGTAAAAAATACAGAAATATTTATGAACCAATAAAAGGAATTATTCATAAAATATAATTGTATTGACCTAAATTATTCGGAGGAAGGTAAAAAAGTATGACGGATTTATATGATTTTCTTATTGCCGGCGGAGATTTGCGCATGAAGTATCTTGACAGCCTGCTGACAGAAGCCGGGTATAAGGTAAAACGCATCTTTTCGGGAGAAAAAGAGCAGAATTTATGCGGCTGCTCGGCAAAACAAATTATTTTTCCCGTCCCGTGCTGCACCTCAGACGGCAATCTGAATGCGCCTTTTTCCGATACACCGGTAACACCGTTGGAAATTATCGAAAAAGTTAAAGGTTGTAAAACGGTTTTCGGAGGCATGCTCACTGACCGGCTTTGCCAAGTGTGTATTGAAAAAGGACTCAGGTACATCGACTATATGAAGTGCGAACCTTTGACAATAAAAAATGCAGAAGCAACTGCCGAAGGCGCAGTAAAGTGTGCCATTGAAAATACGGATTTTGTCCTTTGTTCCAGCAAAATACTTGTTACGGGATACGGACGCATAGGAAAAATACTTTCCCGTTATCTGAAAGCTTTTGGTGCGGATGTAACCGTAGAAGCAAGAAAAACCGAGGATTTGGCATGGATAAAAGCAAACGGGTATAAGCCTTTGCACCTTAGCGAGCTTGAAAAGTCTTTACCGAATTTTGATATAATTTTCAACACTGTTCCTTATCATATTTTTACACAACGAGAAGCTGAAAAAATAAATAAAGATGCTTTGTATATAGAACTTGCCTCATTGCCGGGCGGGATAGACGAATCGGCTGCACAGCGCTGTAATATCAGAATTGTAAAAGCTCCTTCGCTACCGGGCAAGACTGCGCCGAAAACTTCAGCCGAAGCCATAAAGGATGCAGTACTCGGATCATTAAAGGAAGCGGAGGTGTAATAACTTATGAGCGGTGAAAAACCTGTAATCGGGTTTGCGATGACAGGCTCATTCTGCACGATGTCAAAGGCTATGACTGCCCTTAAAACTCTTTGCGACGGACCCTATTCTGTCATACCCATAATGTCAGAAATACTTTCAAGTACCGACACTCGGTTCGGAAAGGCAGAGGACTTTATAAAAAAGGCTGAAGAATATACCGGCAAAGAGGTAATTCGCTGTATTAAGGATGCAGAAC
>URVP01000143.1 GCA_900551345.1 uncultured Eubacteriales bacterium | reverse complement strand
ATACTTGCAAACTTGGGTGTTGTCCCTCGTTTTCGATTGATACGATATAACGGGGCGCAAGATTTAATTTACTGCCTAACTGCTCTCTTGTCATTCCTGCGGCTGTCCTCGCTGATTTTATCGCCTGACCTAACGCTTTGAAATCATAGTGTTGTCTATCTTTTGACATATTAAATCACCTATATACATTTTACACCTCTATATATGTTTTATAAATGAGTTATAATATCACTATAATTACACAAATATGCCCTAAAACGATCGATATTATTCGTTAAGCCGTATATAATTAATGTATTATAATAACTCATTGAAAAGTATTTTATAAAAATTTTTTAAAAAAGGACTTGACAATACGGCAAGTGTCGTATATAATATAAACATACTACGACAAATGCCGTAGAAGAAAGAGAGGTAATTATCTTGAAAACTTTTGAAAAAAGACTTCCGGACGCGGAACTCGAAATTATGAAAGTGATATGGCACAATCCTTGTCCCATATCGACAAGTGAGGTGAAAAAACGTATAGATAATGAAACAGATAATGTGTGGACGCAGCAAACACTCCAATCATTATTGAATCGTCTGATTGCAAAAGGATTTTTGGAAAAGGGCAAAAGAGGTAAGGAATATATTTATACTCCGCTTGTTGCGGAAAGGGACTATGTGGAATTTGAAAGCGGACAGTTTTTGAAAAAAATGCACTCGGGTTCTGTTGTCGGTTTCATGCGCGCCCTGTTTGACAGTAAAAAAATCAGCGACGAAGATATTGCCGAGCTTGAAAGAATGTTTAAGGAAAATAAAGAATAATGGAAACGGTAAAACAAATCTTTTTGCAGCACGCATTTTCGTCGCTCAAACTGTCAGCAGTTATCATTTTGCTTTTAGCATTCACAAAGCCAATAGCAAAGCGATATACAGCAGGCTTTCGGTATTATTCGTGGCTTGCGGTAATGCTTATATTCTTAATTCCGTTCGGGGCTATGGGTATAAGCTACACTGTAAACTTCTCATCTTTAACCAATGTGGTGAATGTGCAATCAATACGCGAATGGTACAGCGAAAACGCACCTGAGCAGTCTATAACAGAAGAATATATAGGATCCGAGCGCATAGAAGGAAAAACTGAAAGTGCGGATAAGAAAAAATCGGAAGTCCAATATGTTCCTGTCACAAAAACGGCAGTAATTAAAGTACCTGTTGACATAACAGCAATACTCGCGTTACTTTGGCTGATTGGTGCGCTTATATATTTTGTGCTGCATACAGGACGGTACATAGGATTTAAGCGCAGTATGCGGCGGTTATGCCAACCTGTAGGTGATAAAAGAATACAATCAGCATTGGATGTTGAAAAACGGCGGCTCGGCATTTCAAAGGATATACAGATAAATTTATTCCCTTTGACCGACACGCCAATGCTTACAGGTTATTTTAGGCCTGAAATAATATTGCCGCACACGGGTTACACGGATGAAGAACTGAGTTTCATTCTTCGTCACGAGCTGCTTCATTTGAAAAGAAATGATATTTTGTATCAGTTTATAACACTGATTTTTATATCGCTGCATTGGTTCAATCCGTTTGTTTATTTAATGGCGAGAGCGATTGAAATTGACGGAGAAACTTCGTGCGACGAAAAAACGCTTGAGGGAAAAGCGTATGAGGAAAGAATATTTTACGGTGAAATGCTGTTAAAATTCTTGAGAACAACAACACAAAAAAAGTCATATATGACGACTACATTTTTCGGAGGTAAGAAAGGCATGAAAAAGCGACTAAATTTAATAAAAAGCAAAGCAATACGAAAAAAAGGCACAGCGGCAATGGCAGTTATTATGAGTATGACTGTTCTGTTGTCAACTGGTGCGGCAGCTATGGGCAGCGAGTATTTTAACTCTGTATTTGAGGGTGATACTTCCTATTTGGCTGATTTTATAAAAACAGAGAAAAAGAGCGTTGAGGACGACCGCTTTAAGCTGACATTAGAGCAGTATCTTGTAGCTGAAAATCAGGCAATGCTGATTTGCTCTTTGGAGGCAAAAACAGCGGACGCGATTGAGGAGATAAATGCTCCTAACGAAAAAATAGTTTTGGACAAACCTGCCGACGCTATTGTATACTCAGAAAACGAGGAAGTTTTAAGTTCAGCAATCATAAAAATTGATACTATGAATTTTGCACCTACTGATACAGAAAAGGCAAGTCTCGGCGGTTATGTATTTGGTTCTCTTGACAATAAAAAATTTGATACAGAAAGCAAAAAGTATTATATCATAAAATGTATTGATATAAAAAATGATGATAAGATTGATTTTTGCATCAGTACCTCAAGAATAAAGGGCGCTCCCAAAATCACTGTTCCTATGGATTACAACATAGAAACAAAGATATTGAACCTTGATACTATTACAGTAAAATATAACCCTATTTCTATATCAATCAACTATCCGACTACTGATGATAAAAGCGGTTGCGATTGGTGTAAATGGAATGGCGGATACTTTTATTTCCGAATGAAGAATGACGAGGTAAAAACCTTCCATCAGTTATACGACAGAACTGATTGGGATAACGATTACACCAATGCGTGGGCCAAGAGAATTATAGAGCCTGACGAAATTAAAAGTATTATTGTAAATGGTATAGAATATCCTGTGGATAATCCTTCACAGACAACTGCTGTTACGATTGATAATAATTTACAGCCTTTTACAATCAGTTCCTATGCAAATGACACACAAAGATTACCGCTAAGAGAATTATGCGACGGTTTAGGTGCAGAAGTAATCTGGGATAATGATACACAATCGGCAACTGTTAAATATCGTGGCTCAACTTATGTATTTACAGTTGGAAGCACAAAGGTTAAAATCAATGGTGAAACAGTAGATTTTTATGACGAGTTCGTTGATAATACTGCTTTTGTCAACGAAAATGGCAGAATGATTGTTCCTGTTATGGTTCAGGATTATATGGATATTGATTGCCACGGCCTTGGTAATCCTCTTCAATATGAAAGATGGCACATCATTCCGTAATGGAAAACCGCAGGAGAAGTCGTTTAATAAATAACGAAAAATGGGTATTATGCCCGATATGCAATAATAAAACACGGACGAAGCTACGTAAAGATACAGAATTAAAGAATTTCCCTTTATTCTGTCCGAAATGTAAAAATGAAACTTTAATAAACGCAAAACAATTTAATATTACTGTTATCAAAGAGCCAGACGCAAAGACGCAGGAGCCTAATTGACTGTAAGACGCAGAGCCGATAATTTGAGATGTATCTCAGGTTATCGGCTATTTTTATATAACAGGCCTGCCAAATAAAAAAAACGATATTTGGCAGGCCTATTTTGTTATGCTTGAATTTTATTCCTCCGAATGTCGTTAATGTTTGGAGGGATATTTTTGCGTTGGAATAGCAACAACTGCTCGTTGCTTGTCAGAAGCAGCGACTACAAGCCTACAAGCTGTCTGTATTAAAGAAATTACATATTCTTGATATGGACAAGCTCGCTTTTGAATGTGATATTACAACTCATTTTAATAGATGTAATATGTCCTTAAATGTTCGGTTGCTTTATGCGGCCGAACATTTTTGTATTTTTTTGAAAAAGTTTCTCAAAACACGAAACAAACACCTTCTTTTTTCTTGGATATTGAACAGAAAGGGGTTAGCAGGACAAGTCCCTGTTCACTACTCCACAGAGGAAGGAGGTGAACTTAATGGAATTATCTTCTTCCCGTCAGAAATCAATACAACATCAGTATGACGCCTTTGCAAAAAAGACGCTGGCAGGCGAAGCAAAGAATTATTTAATAGAGCTTGCAAAGCAGAGCAGCCGTGAGGTTTGTTTTTCTGAATTAAAGGAAAATGAACTGAACAAATTTTCTACATTGGACGAGTACAGCAGCGACTATTACAATTATACAGTTGCCGGATATGATGTCTATGTAAAAGATGATTTACTGAATGAAGCATTAAATATCCTGCCTGTACGGAAGCGTGAAATTATCCTCTTATCCTATTTCTTGGATATGAGTGATGAAGAAATCGGCGCTATGATGAATGTTGTACGCAGTACAGTTTTCCGACATAGGAAAAATGCGCTTGCAAAAATGAAAAAATTTATGGAGGAAAAGAAAAATGACGAACACAAGTAACAAACCCACAAATTTACTGCCGTTCAATGTTATTGCAGACGCAGCTAATGGCAGTATTGACGCAATGTGCCTAATCTTAAAGCATTATGAGGGGTACATAGCCAAACTTTGTACTCGGACACTTATAGACGAATCCGGGAATACTTATTCCTATATTGACGAGGAAATGAGAAACAGGCTGAAAGTGCGCCTTATTGCCCGAACACTTGCATTTAATGTAGCTTAAACAGACAAGCCCATACGGGAAGCGCGTTCCCCCTTTCCGCGCTTCCTGTAATGGGCTATTTGTCATTCCGTAAAAGCATATTGGAAACAGTATGCTTTTACGGGC
>URVP01000142.1 GCA_900551345.1 uncultured Eubacteriales bacterium | reverse complement strand
ATCAAAGCCGCCTTATTATCATCCATTGAAATAGCCTTTACTTTGCAGGCATTCTGACAGGGCCGTTTATTGTGAGTGATAGCACTGTAAGGACATACCCTTGAGCAGGCGCCGCACTCTTTACACTTTGATTTATCAATATGAGCCTTTTGCTGTTTGTCAAATGTTATGGCGCCGAATTTACATACATCCTCACACCGGTGAGCTAAACAACCTCTGCAAGCATTTGTAACCTCGTATCCACCCATGGGGCATTCGTCGCAGGCGATGTTAATTACCTCAATAACATTAGGGTTTGACGAATCTCCTCCCATAGCAATTTTTACTCTCTTGGCAAGTATTGCTCTTTCTTTATATACGCAGCAGCGCATGGTTGCCTCCTGCCCGGGGACAATCTTTTCCGGAATGTCCGAAACATTCTCAAGCAAAGTATCCTCCCAAGCACAGCGGGCAACCTCTCTTAAAACCTTATACTTCAAGTGCTGTACCTTGGTATCAAATTTCCTCATAGACTGCATCTCCTTAAAAATAACTTACTTTTATGTTTTTGCCCATTTTATTAAGGCATTCGGAAAGTTCTTTTACTAAATTCATCTTGATATTAAAGTTAATGGGCAAATCAGGATTCTGATGTGCCGGATTCACTGCACGGCCTACATAAAAATTGATGTCTGTAGCTTCTTCAAACAGCATTCTTGCTATAAGTGAAGCACCGTCACGACCCATTTCCCAATGCTCATATTCCTTATTTTCAGAAAGGAAATCTTTTGCATACTCCAAAACTTTATTTATAGTGATAACACCTTCGGTAACAAGGTCTACACCTTCTATCTCAGCAATGGGCGGTATCTCCTTGGATTCAAATTTGAGTGTTGGTCGCACTTCTTTGCCAAGATATTTGGCAGCTATTGATGAAGTAGTTCCGCCGCACACAATATGTTTGCCTTCTTTTGAAAAAAACAAAGCCATCATTTTGTTACAGTCATCACGATTTGACGGAGGACCGAACAGTATGTTCATGGGATTTCGCTTTCTTATCCTTATTACACATGCAGTGGCATCATCACCCGGTTTATCATCATACAATTTTCTGCATTCGTCAATAAGTATTGTTGCAAGGGTTTTTGCATTATAGCCTGCACATTCGATATTTTCCATAAATTCAATTATATCAGAACGCTTCCAGCCAAAATTGTAGGCAAGACCTATTCCTGCATGGGGACAGCCGTCGCTCATTGCGACAAAAAGGTCATTTTCATTAAGGCGTATTTTTGATTTAAATATAACCTTGTCTCCTATATGATGTTCTTCTTTGTCATATTCATAATTCTTTCCGTCACGCAGTATAAACACCTGCGGATTGTCATACTGAATTATTTCTGCATATTCATTATCTGCAAAACGGAGTATGGTGAAAGTGGAATATGCTACCCCTCTCTGGGAACAAACAGGCAGGGTTGCCGCAATCGTCGAAACACATTCCTCTATGGAAAGACCGGCTGCCATCATTGTGGATATTATCTTGGAAGTAAGTGTTGAAAGAATGCTCGCTTTAACACCGCTCCCCAACCCGTCAGCCAAAACAATTATAGTAGAGGAATTATCCGTATCATTCACCACATCAATATGGTCGCCGCAAAGTTCTTCGCCGTAATGGTTTATGCTTCTGTATCCTATTTCAGCACACAAATCATTCATCAGCTATCGTCTCCTTAAGCTTTGTAAGTGCAATTTTTGTCTCTGCCGCAGTTTCTCCCAGAAGTGATGCTATTTCCTGAACAATACGCATTTGCTTATCTACTACCTTGTCAGCAACATCTATTGTCTGAGCACTTATTTTTTCTCTCTGCTGCTTGCTGTTTTCTTCTTCCGTCACATCTCTGAGCATACAGATAAGAATGTTATATTCATTATCCGGAATTATTGTTTCTTCAACATATTTACCGTATTCTGCCAGATATGTTCTCTTATCCACAATTCGCCGCCCTGTACTTTGTACCTTAGCAAAGTCAACAGGATCTATAATCCTTACTACAGGCTCACCCATAACATCAGAAGCAGAACGGATATTAAGAAGTTTTCGGGCAGATTTGTTTACAAGCTGCACTTCAAGTCTGTCATTTACAACAATTATTCCGTTGGGAGTATTGTTTACGATATTATCAGTAAAACTTTCAGCTTTATCTCTTAAATAGGGCAAGCACATAGAAATTTCCGCCTTACCCTGATAGATTGCAATAGCCTTTTCACGGCAGGTGTCATACCCACACGAACCGCAGTTTAATTCATCTTCGGGTTTGTTCTTGCCCATATTTTTGAGCATAATTCTAATTTCATCTTCGGTCGGCATCTGAAGCTTCTTAACGATAGGCTCCATTACCTTAATAAGACTTATATTTTCAGGCTGCTCCACATTAAAGTCCTGTTCACCGGCATAATCGGAAACAGCTTTATATTCACTTACGGGAGAAATGCCCGCCTTTTCCATAACGGGACCGGATATACAGCTTCCTGCACAGGCTGACATTTCAATAAAGCATTTGTGCACATGACCGTTTTCTATATCTTTAAGTGCGGCAATGCACTTATCCGTTCCGTCAATTGCCAAATAAGTATATCCGGGAACCTGTTCCTTCATGGTCTTTAGTATTCCGCCGGTGGTGGGGAAAAGCCTTGCACGACTTTCTTCTATATTATCAATATTTTTTTCAAGAGTGATTCCTTCAGCTTCAAACCACTTGGTCAATTCCTCAAATGTTAAAACAGCATCCACAATGCCTGAGTAATAATCAGCCTCGTCTTTTTTTGCAAGGCAAGGACCGATAAAAACGGTTTTAGCATCAGGATGACGCTTTTTTATATCCATACAATGTGCCTGCATGGGGGAAAGGGACCCCGCAAGATAGGGCAGTACATTGGGAAAGAACTTTTGTATTAACAGATTAACGGAGTGACAGCAGGATGAAATGAGAATATCAGGATTATCCTCCGTTAATATGCGGTTATACTCATTTTTTACAATGGTTGCTCCGATCGCCGTTTCCTCTGCATCAAAAAAACCCAGCTTTTTTAAAGCATTTCGCATTGAATTGATGCCAACACCCTCATAATTGGCAATAAAGGAGGGCGCAAGACTTACAATAACCGGCGCACCGCTGTTTAATAAAACCTTTACCTTTTCCGTTTCGTCAGTAATTTCTTTGGCATTTTGAGGACAGACTACAAAACACTGTCCGCAAAGGATACATTCGTTTCCTATAATATGTGCCTGATTACCTGAAAAGCGGATAGACTTGACAGGGCAATGGCGTATGCACTTATGGCAATTCTTACAATTGGATTTTTTAAGTTTGAGCCATTCAGCCATGCGTTCATTCTCCTTTCTTAACTGCCTCTATGATATATTTGTTAAAAAAGCTTTCGAATGTTTCTTTTGTTACACCGGTGTGTATTTCATCATTTATCTGTATTGTCACACCATCACGGTTACATTCTCCAATACAGAAACTTCCGGACAAAACAACATCACCTTCAAGGTTATACTTCTCTATAGCGGCTTGAAATCGTTCTACAATTTCCTGAGAGCCTTTTAAATGACATGCGCTTCCTACACATATCTGCACAATAATCATATTTCAATTCCCCCAAATATTAAAACATCAAAGTTTTGCTATAACTTGATTCTTGAAAAATTCATCTGCACTGTCGGGTGAAACCGAATAAATATCTCCGTCAACCGTTACACATACACCTTCCACACAGTTACCCATACAGAAAGTACCACCCAAATTAACCTTATCGCCCAAATTGTTGCTGTCAATTAAATTCTGCAGTTTTTCAACAACCTGTCTTGATCCTTTCAAATGACAAGAGCTGCCTATACATACCGTAACCTTCATTTAATATCAAAACCTTTCTGCCCTGATTTTTACACATAAACGCTCTTATCTCGGGCAGGATAAGATGCGCAAATCATTTAAAAGTTAAATAATGGTATATTTTGTTTATTTTATAAACTCCATCAATTGCTTTTTTTCTTCCGGTTCTGCCTTTACTGACAGAGCCGCCGCAACAATAGGTATCCATATCTCTATATACGGCTTTTCAATGCCGCTCTTGGCACTGAACAATTCCAGATATTTTTCAGCCCAGTCTGCTTTGCCTTCCAGCTTAAAGAGCAGATATGTCTTAGCAGCATCAGCAGATGCATTACCCCGTGTCACATATGACCAGTCAATAATGTACGGCGTACCGTCGTCCGAAATAATGACATTTCCGGGATTGAAATCCCCATGACAAATTTTATGATGTACGGGAAGACTTGACAGTCTCATATAAAAATCATATCTCTTAGTTGCACTCATATCCGACTTCATAATCAGTCTGCCAAGCACATATTTAAGGTCATCAAGCTCGGGTGCCAACATGGAATGAACTGAGTTTTGAAGACTAACAAACAAGTCGAAATACTCATCAAACTTTTCCGGATTTTTTTCCATAAGCACATCAAGCGGCGTTCCGCTTATGTATTCCGAAACAATCGCCCACTTGC
>URVP01000141.1 GCA_900551345.1 uncultured Eubacteriales bacterium | reverse complement strand
GCCATAAGGGGTGCATAAAATGGATTTTAAAAATGTAGAAAAAAAATACCGCCCCATACCTTTCTGGAGCTGGAACGAAAAACTGGACACCAAGGAAACGGCAAGACAGATTGATTTGATGGATAAGGCAGGCATGGGTGGATTTTTTATGCATGCAAGAGGCGGCTTGCAAACAGGATACATGTCAGATGAATGGTTTGATAATGTATCAGTCTGCTCAGAGGAAACAAAAAAAAGAGGAATGCAGGCATGGGCATATGACGAAAACGGTTGGCCCAGCGGCAGTGCAAACGGCGAAGTATGTAAGTTGGGCGAGGAATACTGCCAGAAATTTTTAAAGATGGAGAAAGGTGAAAAACATACAGAAACTACCATCGCAAATTATAACGGTTATCACTTTTACTATACCGTCAATCATTCTTACATAGATGTTTTAAATCCAAAAGCTGTAGCAGAATTTATAAAAAAAGCATATATTCCGTATTATAAAAAATACGGGACAGATATAAAATCCTTTTTTACCGATGAACCTCAAATGCACGGTTTCGATGTGGTTTGGAGCTTTGAATTTCCAAAAGAATACAAAAGCCGTTATGGAGAAGAACTGCTGCCTCACCTGTTAGAGCTTTTTATAAAAACGGGTGATTATAAAAACACCAGAATTAAGTTTTGGAAGATGGCAACAGATTTATTTTCTCAAAATTACGCAAAACAGATTTATGATTTCTGTGACGAACGAGGACTGAAGTTTACTGGTCACCTTAATGGTGAAGAATCGCTTTTTTCCCAAATGGGAAATGTAGGTTCTGCCATGCCGCATTATGAATATTTTCACATTCCGGGAATCGACTGGCTGGGAAGAAATATCTTTAGGTGTTTGACCCCATACTGTGTTGGTTCTGCTGCTGCCCAAACCGGAAAAAAACAGGTTATAACCGAGTCATATGCATTATGCGGGCATAATGTAAGCTTTGGAGAACTCAAAGCAATATATGAATGGCAAATGATGTACGGAGTTAATTTATTATGCCAGCATTTGCAGGGGTATTCCATAAGAGGTATACGAAAGAGAGATTATCCCCCTGCAATGTACATTCAGCAGCCTTGGTGGAATGAATATAATCATTTTATAGATGCTGTTTCTCTTGAAAGCAAACTGTTCTGCGAAGGAAAAACAGAATGTGATATTTTGCTTCTTCTTCCTATGACTACAGCTTGGTCTCTGCGTAATGCAGACAGGTCGGAAGAAAACCTTATATGGGAGCTTAACGACAAACTTCTTGATGAAATTGATGAACTAAACAAACGACACCTTATATTCCATCTCGGAGATGAAACTCTTATAGAACGACACGGTCGAATTGAAAACGGAAAATTCATAATAGGCTGTCAAAGTTATGATAAAGTTATTAAAATGCCGGATACTATTTTGTTTGAAAACACAGAAAAGCTCCTTAATGATTTCACCAATCAAGGCGGTATGGTATATTCAACCGCATGTGACATTGAAGCAAACAGCATAACAGACAACCCTGAAATTCTTTATACCAAAAGAGTTTTTGACGAGTTCAACATGCACTATTTTCTAAATATAACAAACAAACCTCAGCTGCTGATAACAAAAGTAGACAGCAAAAGACTGGATATTATTACCGGAGATACCATTCCTTTTAACGGTAAATATACACTTCAGCCCAATGAAAGCATAGCTATACTTGAGTATCCGCACACATCAAAGTCCTTTGCTGAGGAAAAGAGCCTTACAAGCTTAATCCCTGAAGGCAAATGGAAGATTAAAAACTGTACTCCCAATGCAATAACTCTTGACAGATGCGACTATTACTTTGACGGAGAGCTTATGGAAAAGGACGCTTATGTGCTTGACATACAAACAAAAGCATGCGATCTTGGACATAAAGTAAACATTTGCTGCGACTGGTACATTGAGGTAGAGTATGTTCCCAATGAAATATATTTGGCAATAGAAACACCGGAAATTTTCGATATAAAAGTTAATGATATTTCTATTGATAAAACACCCATAGGAAATTTTGTAGATAAATCAATTATTAAAATAGACATATCTAAGTATATTAAAACAGGTCTTAACAAAATAACAACTATATGTGATTTTGAGCAGAGTGATAAAACATATAAGGAATATGCAAAATGCGTAGGCTTTGAAGGTATAAAAAACAAATTTTCATATGATATGGAAATAGAGCCTATATATCTCGTGGGAAGCTTTGCCGTTAAAGACAAAGCTGTAATTGAAAAACTTGACAGAAACGCAGAGAGAATGAAAAAAGGATTTTCTATAACCCAAATGCCCAACGAAATATATCTTGACGAAATACAACGGCAGGGATTTCGCTTTTTTGCCGGAGAAATAACACTTACAAAAAAAATAAGCATTGAAGATACAGATAAACAGATAAATATTTCAAAAAAAGGCATTAATGCAATAAAAATAAAAATTAACGACGGCAGCCAACACATTCTTTTATGGGATCCTTTAAAAGTGGATATAAGCAATGAACTGAAAAAGGGTGAAAATGAAATCGAAATCACCCTGATAAACAATCTGCGTAATCTTATGGGACCCCACCATCTTGAGGAAGGTGAAAGTTACCATGTTGGACCTGCCTCCTTCTACAGATATAATCCCATATGGCACGGATGGCCGCCGGCAGTATGGAATGATGATTACTGCTTTGTGGAAACAGGCATAACATTTAAATAATGCGGCAACACCTTGCATACGGAGAATCAATATGTACTGGCAAGACGAAGTTAAAGAAAAAATAAAAAGAAAAAATCTGATACTGTTTTCAAAAAACAGTGAATTTCTGCAAAATTTAAGTGAGCTTATAAAGCTGCAAAATCATCGAGTGATTTTTTTATGGGCACTTGAATTAGCAGAAGAGAGCGTAGCCAGTTTAGAATATAAAGATCCAAATGAACAGGCGCCGAGAAATACCACCGAAGCGGCAAAACTATGGGCAAGCGGCAAAGTCAAAATGTCAATAGCAAAACGAGAAATTCTTAATTGCCATGCCTTGGCAAAAAAATATCCTGTCAGGAAGACATTGCTTTATGCCATGCTATCGGTCAGGCTTGCAGTGTTGTTCACACAGTTGGTCACGCAATGGGCTATCCCATATATGAATTGACAGCGCTTGTTAGAAAATATGGTGTAGATGGCTGTAAGGCTGTAATAGAATCACGAAAACAAAAATATATTGATTTGCTGAATTATTGGCATGAGAATTATCAAAACTACAAAGGGGAATGGGCAAAATTCATGCTCAGATAATTTAAAACAGCATTGGCAATATTTTAAAATTTCATCTTTAATTCAAATTAAGGAGAGATAAAAATGAATGAAGTAACGCTTGGTAAAACGGGTATTAAAAGCATAAAAAATGCGTTTGGAGCTTTGCCCATACAAAGGATATCCTTTGAAGAATCAGAAAAAATTTTAAAGAAAGCATATGACAATGGTATTCGCTTTTATGATACGGCAAGATTTTATACTGACAGCGAAGAAAAAATAGGGAAGGCATTCGCAGGAATGCGTGACAAGATATACATAGCGTCAAAAACCGGAGCACAAAACGCTGAAGTTTTTTGGAAGGACCTGGAAACCACTCTTAATAACCTTAAAACAGATTATCTTGACCTGTATCAATTTCACAATCCCTCATTCTGTCCCAAACCCGGCGACGGAACAGGTCTTTACGAAGCTATGCTGGAAGCAAAAAAACAAGGTAAAATACGCCATATCGGCATAACCAATCACAAATTGTCAATTGCTAAAGAAGCTATCGAATCAGGTCTTTATGAGACGCTCCAGTTTCCTTTCAGCTATCTGTCAGACGGTAAAGAGATTGAGCTTGTCAATATGTGCAAGAAGGCAGATATGGGATTTATCGCAATGAAATCGCTTGCAGGCGGTCTTATAACCAACTCCGCCGCCGCATATGCGTTTGCATGTCAATTTGACAATGTACTTCCCATATGGGGAATACAGAGGGAAAAAGAACTTGACGAATTCCTTTCATACAACGACAATCCCCCTGCTTTTACCGATGAAATTAAAGCTTTTATAGAGAAAGAGAAAAAGGCTCTTGCCGGAGATTTTTGCCGTGGCTGCGGATACTGCATGCCGTGTCCGGCCGGAATTGAGATTAACACCTGTGCAAGAATGTCACTGCTTCTAAGAAGAGCGCCTGTTGATGTGTATACAAACAGCGACTCTGTTGAGAAAATGAAAAAAATAGAAGATTGTCTACACTGCGGACAATGTGCATCTAAATGTCCTTACGGACTTGATACCCCTACACTTCTTGAAAAGAATTACGAGGACTTTAAAGAGTTTATAAAAACCATGTAAAAGGCAAAATGCACTTTGGAAATTTTTCCAAAGTGCATTTATAATATTTTCTCACCCAACAGGCACTGCCTTTATTTTATCCTTATCAAATGTTTCTGCTATTTTATAACCGGGAGGACATACCAAAAATTCTTCATTCCAGTCACCGCTCAAAAGCCTTTCAAACATTCTGCCGCTACCATCAAATTCCTTATACTC
>URVP01000140.1 GCA_900551345.1 uncultured Eubacteriales bacterium | reverse complement strand
ATAAATCTTTCACTGCTTGCCCAGCGAATTGCTTCGGTATAATCACTATCCGCCGTAATCGGCGATGATGAAATTAAGGAGAAGAAGGTCAATATCAAAAATATGTCTGACGGCAGCACTGCGTCCGTTAATGTGGAGGATATTGCTTCGGAGGTGTCCCGATGATTGAAGTTAAAAATCTAACAAAAAAGTACAGTGATAAATACGCAATTAAAGATATTAATTTTACCATTAATAAAGGTGAAATAGTGGGATTTCTGGGTCCCAACGGAGCCGGAAAGTCAACCACAATGAATATAATGACAGGTTACATATCAGCAACGAGCGGCAGTGTATCAATTGACGGCTATGATATAGTAGACAATCCCGTTGAGGCTAAAAGCAGAATAGGCTATATGCCCGAACAGCCGCCTTTATATTTTGACATGACGGTTTACGAATACCTTTGCTTTGTATTTCGTCTGAAAAAACTTAAAAACAACCGTGACAGTCATATTGCCCGTGTTATGAAGATGGTTAAAATCACTCATGTAAAAAACCGTCTTATCCGCAATCTGTCCAAAGGTTACAAACAAAGAGTAGGTCTTGCTCAGGCACTTTTGGGCAACCCGGAATTTTTAATACTCGATGAGCCTACTGTGGGACTTGATCCGAAACAGATTACGGAAATCCGTGATGTAATATTAGATCTGGGCAAAGAGCATACAATTCTTATCAGCTCTCATATTTTGCAGGAGATAAGTGCTGTGTGTTCGAGAGTTATTATTATCAATGAAGGTGAAATAGCCGCAGAGGATACCATTGAAAATTTGTCAGGTAAAATTGCAGGTAATAACAGTTACACCGCTGAAATTACCGGAGATAAAGAAAATGTTGTTTCACTTCTTTCTTCAGCGGAAGGTGTAAGCAATGTTTCTGCTCTTTATGACGGGAAATATATGTTTGATGCAGGATCCAAGGAAGTGCTTGAAAAGCTGTTTTACATGCTGGCAGAGGCTAAAATGCCTGTTACCATGCTGAAAAGCAATGCTTTAACTCTTGAAGAAGTTTTCCTTCATGTTACGGGTGCAGATGGGGGCAGTGAGGAGGATATAAAAAATGTCAGCGATATTCAGTAAAGAAATAAAAGCATATTTCACATCTCCCATAGGTTATGTATTTCTCGGATTTGCGCTTATACTGTCAGGTCTGTTTTTCCTGTGGGGTAATATTTACAACTCATATATTGATATGGAAAGTTTTTTCGGGAATATAGGCGTTGTCTTTCTGTTCCTTATCCCCATACTTACCATGAGGCTTTTGTCAGAAGAGAAGAAGACTAAGACGGATCAGCTTCTGATTACTTCTCCGGTGCGTATAAGCGGCATAGTCATAGGCAAATATCTTGCGGCATCTGCATTGTTTGCACTTTCACTGCTTATTATGTGCATATATGTTATTATACTGTGCATATACGGAGACCCTGACCTGTTTGCCATTTTTACAATGATGATAGGATTTTTCCTGATGGGATGCTCTCTTATATCAATCGGTTTGTTTGTTTCTTCCCTTACGGATAATCAGATAGTGGCATGTCTTATTACTTTTGCTTTGCTTCTTATACTGTGGCTTCTTAATATGTTCACTTTCCAAAGTGATATTGCAGGCATGGTTGTAAGTTGGCTTTCCGTACTCAAAAGGTACGAAGAAGTTACCACAAACGGCGAACTTGATATTGCTTCAATAGTTTATTTTGTAAGTTTCAGTGCGGTTTTTGTATTCTTTACTATCATGTCACTGGAAAGAAAACGCTGGAGCTGACAAGGAGAGGTGAGATTAAATGAAAAAAAGCAAAAATACAAATTCATCCGGTATAAAATCCAAGCTTCTTCACGGCTCTAACTGGATAATAACAATCGCGGCGGTAGTTGCCGTTGCGGTTTTGCTTAATGTTGTTGTGGGACTGGTAACGGAAAAATTCCAGATAAAAATCGACCTTACGCCCAATCGTGTTATAGGTCTTACCGACACAACAAAAGATATTTTATCAAAGCTTGACAAAGATGTAAATATCGTGGTATTTGAAGATAAAAGCGTTGAGCTTCCGTACATAAATGAAATCCTCGACAAATATCTTGCCGAAACATCTCATCTTACACGTATTGATGTTGATACAGTATCTGACCCGGGTTATATAAAAAAGTATGAACTTTCGGCAAATGATATTATGTCTAATTCTATGGTGGTTGAGTGCGGTGAAAAGTACAAGCTTATTCAGCCTTACGAACTTTTTCCCGTGGACAGTGAAGGCAACATGGGCGCTACAATTGATGCCGAAGGCGTGCTTACCTCTGCAATAACATATGTAACAGCGGAAGAAAATACCGTAATCGGCGTTGTGGAAGGACACGGAGAGATAGATTTCTTGAACAGTAACATGGGATATACTCTAAAACAGCAGTATATAGAATATGAGTATATCAATTTGTACACTCAGGATATACCCGAAAATATTAATTATCTTGTTATTCCCGGTCCGGAACAGGATTTTACAAATGACGAGATAGACAAGATTGACAGTTACCTGAGCGAAGGCAAATCCATGCAGGTTATGCTTTCCGCCACTGCACCCTCTCTGCCTAATCTTGAGGGGTATTTAAGTGAATGGGGACTTAAAATCAATAACGATACCGTAAAGGATAATAATCCTAATTACATATATAATTCCAATAATTCACTGATTTGGGTAGAAGGCGATACACATATTATAACTGCGGGTTTGTCACAAATAATTGTGCCTTATTCAAAGAGTATGGATATTGACCGTGATGTAAACCTTGACGGACTTACATTTTCTACTTTGTTTACTACCAGTCCGCAGGCTGAAAGCACGGATAACGGAACCGGTGAAAAGAAGGAAGGTCAGTTTAACCTCAGTATGCTTGTGGAAGATTCGTCTACCGGTGCTTCTATCCTTGCGGTAGGATCTTCAAGTATGTATTCCGATTCATATCTTGAATATAATTCAAAATTCTTTACAAACGCCATGTCATATCAGATGGGAACACAGCAGGATACTCTTATAGAACCTAAATCTCTTGTTCCGGCAAGTCTTAATATGACTGCAAGCGATGTACAGCTTTGTAAGATTATAGTTATATTCCTGATTCCTTTTGCAATTCTTGTATGGGGCTTTATTGTATGGCTCAGAAGGAGACACTTATGAGAAAGTTTAAAGGTGCTGTTATATCCGTACTTATCCTGGCTATTCTTACAGGAGGGTATTTTATAATAAAAAATATTGACTATCAGGCTGAAACCGAAACCGAAAATGAAGGTGAAGCTATTGAATTCGGCGATGTATTCACTGTTGCTTCAGAGAATATCGTGTATTTCGATATGCAAAACAGCTATGGAAAATATTCTTTGGAAAAGACTGACGGCGTTTGGTACTATACTGATGATAAAACTATCGCATTGGATCAAGATGCCGTTACTTCCACTGTGTTTACTTCGTCTTATTATGACGCCTATACTATTACCGAGGAAGAATATGATCCCACTGATTACGGACTTGACAGCCCGACAATGATTATATCAATAAGGCTTAATGACGGTAAAGAACATACATTTACCTTTGGCAGTCTTGCGCCCACAGACGACTATCTTTATTATGTGACAATTGATGACCGTCCAGCGGTCTATGCAATACTGGGCAGTAAGTATGAGATGCTTAATAAGCCGCTTGGAGCATACAGAGGCAGTGAATTCTTTACTTTTGATTATACCGGGATAAATAAGATGACTATAGGCGGTAGAGATAAGGAAACGATTGTTATTGAAGAAAACCCCGATGACAACGGTTCCTATATGTCAACCTGGCTTATGACTTCTCCGTATAAAAAGACTGTAAATGAATTTACACTTTCAAATTTGATTATAGAGCCTTTGGCGGAAGAGCCGGTTGAAATAATGTCATATGTGGAAGATAATCCTCAGTCCCTTGGCACTTATGGATTGGATAATCCCAGATATGTGATATCGTTTTATTATGATGACCGTACCGAGACAATTAAAATAGGAAATGATGCCCCGGACGGCGG
The DNA here is from genome assembly GCA_900551345.1 of uncultured Eubacteriales bacterium. Classification (GTDB taxonomy): domain Bacteria; phylum Bacillota; class Clostridia; order Monoglobales; family UMGS1388; genus UMGS1388. The sequence continues at coordinate 559 of URVP01000140.1, read as the reverse complement.
TGTATATGCTCAGAATTCTTATTCTCAAACGGTATATACCATAGATTATAGCTATTTTTCATTTGTAGAATATTCAGCATTTGAATATGTGGACAAAACCATATATTTTGCCATGATTACAGATTTGTCATCACTTGTTATAAATGACGGTAAAAACAATTATGATATAAATATACCGTCTGATGGAGGCAGCTATACAGTGAACGGCAAAAAGACGACCGAAAGCAAGGTTAAGTCTTTTTATGAAGAACTTGCGGGCTTTAGCATAGGTGGAATTGTAAAAGGAGAAATTTCATCTTCTCAACCGAGTGTTGTATTTACCTATAACTATAAAGACGGTCGCAGTGAGAAAGTTGAGTTTTTGCCATATACAACCAGACTTTACGCTGTCAGCGTTAACGGCGACGATGAGGTTTTTTATGTAAAAAAATCCGATGTTACCCAGCTTATCAGTAGAATAGCCGACCTTTAATCGGCATTACATAGGAGGCTAATTATGAGCAACAGACAATGGATACTAAAGGAAAAAGATAATCAGGAAGTAAAAAGACTGATGGAA
>URVP01000139.1 GCA_900551345.1 uncultured Eubacteriales bacterium | reverse complement strand
GAAGATGCGGTGCAGAGATGGACAGAACCCGTGCTGACCATATGGGTATGCTGGCAACGGTAATTAACTCTCTTGCCCTTTGTGATACTCTCGAAAGAGTAGGTGTTCCCACAAGAGTGCAAACAGCTATCGAAATGAGAGCGATTGCTGAGCCCTATATCAGAGGTAAAGCTATAAGTCATATGGGAAAAAACCGTGTTGTAATTTTCGGATGCGGAACGGGTAATCCTTTCTTTACAACGGATACCACTGCAGCTCTTCGTGCAGCAGAAATTAATGCAGATGTAATCTTGCTGGCAAAAAAGGTTGACGGAGTTTATGATTCGGATCCTCATGTAAACCCTGACGCCAAGAAGTTTGATGAAATATATTATAAAGATGTTATAAATTTGGGCTTGGGCGTTATGGATACAACCGCTACATCGCTTTGCATGGATAACAATATTCCTCTCGTTGTGTTTGGGCTTGAAGACCCCGATAATATTGTAAAAGCGGTAATGGGAGAAAAAATCGGAACCATTGTATGCTGATAGCGGCGGTTCTGCTATAATTATTTAATTTTGAAAGGAAGGATAAAAATGAAAGGCAATTATTCAGAATACGAAACAAAGATGAACAAAACCATTTCAGTTTATACCGAGGATCTTGCGGCTATCAGAGCCGGCAGAGCAAATCCTGCCGTGTTGGATAAAATTAAAGTTGATTATTACGGAGCATCTACACCAATACAGCAGATTGCAGGTATTTCAGTGCCCGAGCCTCGTACGATTACAATTCAGCCATGGGATGCATCAGCACTTAATCTTATCGAAAAGGCGATTCAGTCATCAGACTTGGGCATAAATCCCATGAATGACGGAAAACTTATCAGAATTAATTTTCCGCCTCTTACTGAGGAAAGAAGAAAAGAACTGGTTAAAGATGTTCATAAAAAGTGCGAAAGCACCAAGGTTATTATCAGAAACATAAGAAGAGACGCCATGGATCATTTTAAGGCTCAAAAGAAGGCAAGCGAAATTACTGAGGACGACCTTAAAGACATTGAAAAGGATATTCAGGACCTTACGGATTCCAAATGCAAGGAAATTGATTCAATTTCCGCAGCAAAAGAAAAGGAAATAATGGAGATTTAAACTATGTTTTTTAAGCGCAAAGCAAAAAAAGCTTTATATAACCCCGATGCTGTCCCTGCACATGTAGGGATAATTATGGACGGAAACGGCAGATGGGCACGGCGCAGAGGTTTGCCCCGCAGCGCAGGGCATCGCGCCGGGTCCAATGCTTTGCGGGATATAACAAAGGCGTGCGGAAAAATGGGCATGACTGCCCTTACCGTTTATGCCTTTTCTACGGAAAACTGGAAAAGACCCAAAGAGGAGGTAGACAATATAATGTCTCTTCTTCTTGAATTTCTTCGAAATGCCGAACGGGAAATCGATGGACAAAATGTTCAGATTCGGGTAATCGGAGATGTTTCTGCCTTTTCGGAAGAGCTGCAAAGCGAGATAAAGCGAGTTGAAGGAATAACAAGCGTAAACGACGGGCTTGTACTTAACATCGCTCTTAATTACGGAGGCAGAAGCGAAATTGCAAGGGCTGTACGAACACTTGCTGAAAAAGCGGTGCGTGGCGAAATAAGCCCCGATGAGATTACCGAAGAGGAGATAAGCCAATGTATGTATACGGCATCTCTTCCCGACCCGGATCTTATCATCCGTCCCAGCGGAGAGTATCGCCTTTCAAACTTTATGATATGGCAGTCTGCTTATTCAGAATTCTGGTTTTCCGATATACTGTGGCCGGATTTTACCGTTAAAGATCTGCAAAAAGCCATAGGCGATTTTCAAAAAAGAAACAGACGCTTCGGCGGCTTGGGGGAGAGTTGATTTATGCTTGTAAGAATAGTATCCGGCGTGATAAGTGCCGCCGTTCTTATATGTATACTGCTTGCGGGTGAAACGGCAGTGAAAATTGCAGTTGCAGCCGTAAGTGTTATAGCGTTATTTGAAATGTACCGGTCGGTTAAGGCTGTAAAAAAGCCTTATATGCTTCTGCCCGGAATGATTGCGGCATTGATCCTTCCTTTTCTTGAAGGAAATTACAGTCTGATTTTTCTAATAATCGTGCTGTATACTATTGTAATGCTTACAGCAATGCTTTTTCATCATGAAACCGTTACTGTGGAAGATACTGCCAAGATATATTTTCTTACACTGTATTTAACTTTGTTTACATCTTGCTTGGCGTATATAAGAAGTATGGACGGGGGAAAATATCTTATATGGGTTGTCCTTATCGGAGCTTTTGCATCTGATATTTTTGCGTATTTTACCGGAGTTTTTATCGGCAGACACAAGCTTTGCCCCAAGATCAGTCCTAAAAAAACCATCGAAGGCGCAATTGGCGGAATTGTCGGTACGGCTCTGTGTTTCGTTATTTACGGGGTTGTTTTGTCAAAAGTATTTTCTTTTGATGTTAGCTATCCCATGCTTGTAATACTTGGAATAATATCAGCGGTTATTTCTCAGCTGGGAGATTTGACTGCTTCGGTTATAAAAAGACAGTACGGAATCAAGGACTACGGAAAGCTTATTCCCGGACACGGTGGAATTATGGACAGATGTGACAGTCTTATTTTTGTTGCACCTGCCGTATATTTGTCACTTATATTTATAGGGAATATTCTGTACTGATGATTGGATTTGAAAACAATGAAAAATATAGTGATATTAGGTTCAACCGGCTCAATCGGCACACAAACACTTGAAGCGGTTGATTTTATAGGTAATATAAAGGTTTCGGCGCTTACTGCGGGAGGCAATATAGATTTGCTGGAAAAGCAGATCAGAAAGTATAAGCCTTATGTTGCGGCGGTTGCAGATGAACAAAAGGCGTCTGAACTTAAGCTCCGCATAGGAGACACTCCTACAAAAATACTTTCCGGGACGGATGGTATATGCAGTGCTGCCGTGTTGCCTGAGGCTGACCTGGTCGTTGCGGCAATCGTGGGAATTGCAGGGCTTGCCCCCGTGTATAATGCCATATGTGCAGGCAAGGATATTGCCCTTGCCAATAAAGAAACACTGGTTACTGCAGGGGATATAATAATGCCGCTTGCAAAAGAAAAGGGTGTTAAAATTATTCCGGTGGACAGTGAACATCATGCCATCTCTCAATGCATTACCAACGAAAAAGATATAAAAAATCTTATTATAACCGCTTCGGGCGGTTCATTTTTCGGCAAGACATACGAAGAACTGGAAAATGTTACGGTTAACGATGCTTTAAGGCATCCCAACTGGAGTATGGGACAGAAAATTACCATAGACAGTGCTACACTTATGAATAAAGCACTGGAGGTAATTGAAGCGCACCACCTTTTTAACATTGACTATGATAGGATAAAAGTTCTTGTGCATAGGGAAAGTATAGTTCATTCAATGGTGGAATATACTGATAACAGCATACTTGCACAGATGGCAGTGCCGGATATGCGTCTTCCCATACAGGCGGCGCTTACATATCCTCATATGGTAAAAGGCATGGCAGAAACTTTGGATTTGGCAAAAATAACAACCTTGTCCTTTTATCAGCCGGACAGAGAAGCATTTCCTGCTCTCGACTTGGGACTGCATGCCGGTAAAATAGGAGGAAGTATGCCTGTGGTGCTTAATGCAGCAAATGAGCAAGCGGTGCAGATGTTTCTTGACGGGAAAATAAAATTTAATCAAATTGCAAAAATTGTTGAAAAAGCTATGCAAAAACATAAAACTATAATAAATCCCACAATAGATGATATAATAGAAATTGACAAACAAACCAGAGGTGAGGTTAATTGCTGACTGCAATCGCAGCAATAATTATTTTTTCGCTGCTTATTACAATTCATGAATTCGGACACTTTATTACGGCTAAGATGTTTGGTGTGAAGGTTCACGAATTTTCAATCGGTATGGGTCCTGCCATATGCAAATGGGGCAAGGGCGAAACTAAATATGCCCTCAGATGGCTGCCCATAGGCGGATATGTAAAGCTTGAGGGCGAGGATGAAGAGTCCGAGGATGAAAGGGCTTTAAACAATCAGGCGCATTGGAAAAAGCTTATTATTCTTGCTGCGGGCAGTATTATGAACCTGCTTCTCGGTCTTGTTGTTGCGATTATTTTTGTTGCACCTGCCAAGGAAATAAGTGTTCCGGTAATTTCAGAGCTGTCCCAAGACAGTCCTGTTGGAGAAGCTGGTCTTAAAGAGGGAGATATCATCACTGAAATAGATGGATACAATCTGCATACAATGAAGGAAGCTCTGTTTTATTTGTATCTTTATGAAGGTGAAGGAAGCATTGAGGTGGAGGCAAAGCGGGACGGAGAAAAAATCAGCGTAAATGTGACGCCTCAATATCTTGAAGATGAACAAAGATATATACTGGGCTTTAGTGGAACACTTATAAAAAACACACCGCTGAAAACCATTCAGTACGGATATTACGAGTCGATTTTCTGCGGTAAGAGTATTTTTATAGGTATAAAAAGAATATTTACGGGCAGCGGAATGTCGGAAGTTTCAGGGCCTGTGGGTATTGTTAGCGTAATAGGAGACGCTGTCAGCGAAACAAAAAGCAATTTTTGGGTGGGCATCAACTATTTGTTATATTTATTAATGAACATAACCATCAGTTTGGGTGTTATGAATCTTTTGCCTATCCCTGCCTTGGAC
>URVP01000138.1 GCA_900551345.1 uncultured Eubacteriales bacterium | reverse complement strand
CATGATTTGTCACTCCTTATGTATTTTATTATATTATATATCCATTATTTTCAAATTGCAATAGTCATAAATATACATTTTTTTGATAACACTAAAAAAGGTGATATTATGCTATCTGATATTTTAAAACTCGGTTGGGAATTTTTTAAAGCAGGTCTTCTTGGATACGGAGGAGGTACAGGCATAGTACAGATGCTCCGTACTGCTGCAATATCAAACAATTGGATGAATGAAGGTGAATTTACTGATGCAGTTACTGTCAGCTATTCTCTCCCCGGTCCCGTTGCTACGCAGCTTGCCGGAATAATCGGCAATAAGGTGGCAGGTGCGGCAGGCGCAGTTGTTGCCATAGTAGCCGCAATTATTCCTTCTCTTGTCCTCATGTTTATTTGCATGTGGCTTTATTCATCCTATAAAGATGTGCCCTTTGTAAAGGGGATAATGAGCGGAATAAAGCCTGTTGTATGTGCAATTATCCTTCTTGTTGCCCTTAATTTTGCAAAGGCATCCTCAGTAAACTGGCTTACAGCGGCACTGTTTGCTCTGTCTTTTATCTGCCTTTATTATTTCAAAATAAGCCCCGGGTGGATGATACTGCTGGGGATTACCGCAGGTGGATTGTTTTTAAGAACATAATTGCAGAGTCATACTCATAGGATTTACAAAGCACCGCTTTAAAAGGGAGATGCTTATGGATAAATCCAAAATTTTGGTTTTATTAGTTGTTTTAATTCTTTTTGTATCTAATGAAATGAGCAATGATGATATCGCCGCTCTTGCAGCAGTTTTAACATGGGCAGGTGATACTCTTGCAGTAATTTCTGTTATTCGTTCTTCGGGTTCTTCACAGGAAACTGAGATAATAATATAGCTGAGAACATAAGAAGACAGCCTATAAGCTGCTGCAAAGAAAGGCTGTTTGTTTCCGGCAATAGTATACTTCCGGATATTGCGGCGAAAACAGATTCAAGACTCATAATAAGAGACGCAACAGCAGGTTTTGCACCTTTTTGTCCTATCACCTGACAGGTATATGCAATTCCGCAGGAAAAAATACCTGTATAAAGCAGTGCACCCCATGCGGCGGTAATATCTGACACGGGCGTCTGTTCAAGCAGAAGGGCGGGTATCGCTGAAAGAATACCTACTGTAAAAAACTGAACACATGACAGTTTTACCGGATCAAGTCTTTTTACAAAATAATCAACCAGCAGAATTTGTATTGAAAAAAACAGTGCACAAAGCATAGTGATAAGGTCGCCTTTGTTGATTTCTGTAAATCCGTCCGTTACACAAAGCATATACATACCTATGCAGGAAAGAATGACGGCTGCCCAAATAAGGGGATTAACACGCTTTTTAAGCAGTAAACCAAGTATGGGTACAAGTACTATGTAAAGTGCGGTAATAAATCCTGATTTACTTGCAGAAGTATATGAAAGTCCATGCTGCTGAAGAGCGCTTGCAATAAACAGGGCACAGCCACATAAAAATCCGCCAAGTAAAAGTAATACAGCTGAGCCTTTTTCCGGCTCGCTTTTTTTATTTCTGCCAAAAAAATAAATAACGGGCAGAAGAACAATTCCGCCTATGGTCATTCTCACTGCGTTAAATGTAAAGGCGGGAATAAGTTTTGCACCGCTTTCCTGAGCTACAAAGGCTATACCCCAGAAAAAGGCAGCCATAAGAAGCAGCATATTGCTGCGCAGTTTTGTGTTGTCTTTCATATTGTCAAACCTTTCTGATAAAAAATACAAAATTAATGATTATCGCAAAAGCTTGTAAATCCGGGCAGCAATGCAGGACTGCCGAGCTCACCGGTATTTCCTATAAGATATTTACCCTCTCGCCTTACACCGTTCATCTTTTCATAGTGGGGTTTTGCCAAACGAACGGATGCAAGCTGAAATGCAAGGCTTTCATTAAAGCAATTGTGAAGTGATATTTGTTTATATTTCCATAAGAACAAATTTTCAAAATAAGGGTATATGAATTCAAAAGCTCCTTCAAGACTTTTACCTTCTGATGTTTGAAAGCTCCATAAATCCACTCCGTGTGTAAGGGCAATTTCACATATTATTGATGATGCGTCCAGGCTAAAAAGATAGTATGTATAAGATCTGGTTCTGCCAAGCTCATCTTCGAAAGCACTGTCAGAGTTAAGCTGTTTGCCAATTATATTGTTTTTGTATCTGTCATAACATTCAAGCATTAGTTTTTTATTATCTGTAAACGCAGCAAATGCAAGAGCTTGTGCAGTCCACCATATGGCATGGTTATTATACCATTCTCTTTCTTCAATCCCCTTCGGGCTTTCGTTAAGCCATTTTAAATAACTGCCGAACCATTTTTTTAAATTGCGGATTTCGTCATCGTATCCGCATGTCTCCTCCATAAAATTGGCCGCATGAATTACTCCAAGCAGGTCTTTTGTTTCAATGATGCCTATTCCCCGTCCCTCACAAACGCCTCTGATTGCTTGTCCATATTCCAGGTGAGGGTTCATCATGGTGTCTTCGTTTAAAAACCATGTTCTAATGTGTTTTGCTGCTCTTTCTGTATACTCAGGATTGTCTAAAAAATATCCGGCCTGTGCCAGTATCAATACTGTTTTGCTCATTTTTTCCATCATATCTCTATGATTTGTAAAACGGTCAGGATTAATTTGACCGTCTCGCCTTATGTAAGGACCTTGGGGACATTTTGGGTCGGGCCACCAATAGAGCCCTTCGCTAAAATAATCGTGTATGTTTCCGCTTGCGGCGGGACTTTTGGCAAAGGTTACGCTCATTGTTTCTTCCTTTAGAGCTTCGTCTGCCTTATACTTAAGTTCCCGGGCAATGCGTCTCCATACGCCTTTTTGAGCGTTTATTTTTTCTTTTGTTTGGTAAACAAAGTTGTTGTCGGTAAATATAAATGACATAAAAATGACCTCGTAAAAGCATTTTACAGTGAGTATAGCACAAATCCCACATTTTTACAAGGTTTGACTTTATTTTTTCATCAGGATATGATATACTTATTAAAGTGTGGATATACAATGAAAGGATTTGTTAATTATGAGTATTTATCCTCTTAAACTTGAACCGGTCTTTAAGGACTATCTTTGGGGCGACGGACTTCTTAAAAAGCTGTACAACAAAAAAACTCCCTATGAAGTTACTGCTGAAAGCTGGGAGGTTTCCTGTCATCCTAACGGTATGTCAACCGTTGCCAACGGAGAATATAAAGGAATGGCATTGGCAGATGTGGTTAAACAGCTTGACGCCGACCTTTTGGGCAGACCTCTTGCTTCATTCGATAAGGAAAGATTCCCTCTGCTTGTGAAGTTTATTGACGCATATGACCGCTTGTCAATTCAGGTGCATCCTAAGGACGATTATGCAAAAGTTAACGAAAACGGTGAACTCGGAAAGACTGAGATGTGGTATATCATAGATGCTAAACCTGATGCCAAGCTGGTGTTCGGTGTTAAGCCCGGCACAAAAAAAGAAGATTTTGCTAAGGCATTGAAAGCGGGTGCTCCTGAAGATCTGCTTAATTTTGTACCGGTTAAAAAGGGTGACATGTTCTTTGTTCCGGCAGGACTTCTTCATGCTATCGGTGCCGGAATACTGATTGCTGAAATTCAGCAGAATTCCGATACAACATACCGTGTATATGACTATAACCGCCGAGGTGCTGACGGTAAACTGCGTCCTTTGCATATAGACAAAGCGCTTGATGTAATCGATTTTGATGCAGACAGCACCGTTACCGAAGGTGACAATATTACCTGTAAATACTTCAGTACAACCAAACATACCCTTGACGGAAAGAAGGATTTTGACAAGGGCTTTACCATGGTAATATGTACCGAAGGCAATGGAAAGATTGTTTATTCCGACGGAGAGCTGGACTTTGTTGCCGGCGACAGCATGATTGTACCCGCCGCATTGGGCAGCTTTTCAATAGAAGGTAAAGCTAACCTGCTTACAACTACCATTCCCGAATAATTGACGGCAAAGTATGAAAGGCTGTCTCACTTTTTTTGTGAGACAGCCTTAATTTGTATATTAAATTATAAGAATGAGAAAAGCTGATAATCGAAAGTATTCCTCTTGTGTAAGTTTGCTGTTATAAAAACTGCTTAGAATTAATTCAGGCGTTGCTGTTTTCGTTGTCTTTCATATTGTCAATAGCATATTTGCAACATTGTAAAACCAATAAGTTAAAGGAAACATCATTTTCTGATGCTACTTTATTCAACTGTTCAAATAAAGATTCAGTAAATCTTATTGTTCGGGGAATATTAGCGTTTTTAAATTTATTTTCAATTTCAAACATTTTAACATCTCCAATATGATTCTTGCCATTATTATATTATCTTTGTATAATCTAAAATATAACCAATAATGGTTACATTTATCATAGGAGATGTTTATATGGTCTGGCAATTCGTTATTTATAAAGTGTATATTAAAATTAAAGTGGGCTTTTATTCGCTTATAAGCAAACTGACAAAACATAAAATTATTGTTAGTGACACCGGTATTATATTAACTCCGGGTAATATGGGAAATAATTGTAAGGGGAATGGTAAGCATCGTAATTGGAGGGGTAAGATTATGGTCTGCTGCTGCAATGAATGTGATTATATGATCTGTTGTTCGGAAAGTCACATTTCGGATAATTGTTTTTCGTGTGCCGATGAAAGATGTCCATATTCCATGCAAAATAAATA
>URVP01000137.1 GCA_900551345.1 uncultured Eubacteriales bacterium | reverse complement strand
ATTACCACATCTGAATCAGCCGGGCGTTCTCTGCGTACATTTTCAGCAGGAGCAGCAGCGATAACCGCACCTATCTCCATGCGTTTTGCCACATAACCGTCGTGATATATCTCGTCTACCTGACCTGTGGCAAGTCCTATCTGAGTGCCGTATGACGAGTAGCCGTCAGCCGCAGTGGTAACAATCTTTCTCTGAGGAAGTTTGCCCTCCAAAGTTTCACTTACGGGCTTTAACGGATCTGCTGCACCTGTTACACGCATTGCAGCATAGACATAGCTTCTGCCGGAAAGAGGATCTCGGATTGCTCCGCCTATACAGGTTGCCGCACCGCCGAAAGGTTCAATTTCGGTAGGATGGTTATGCGTTTCATTTTTAAACAGAAGGAGCCACTCCTCCTCTTTACCCTCTACCTCTATATTCATCTTAACAGTGCAGGCATTGATTTCCTCCGATTCGTCCAGCTTATCCAGCTTTCCGTTCTTTTTAAGATACTTAGCAGCGATTGTTCCTATATCCATAAGGTTAACAGGCTTTGTTCTGCCCAGTTCACTGCGTACGCTCATATATCTGTCATATGCTGACTGAAGCTTTTCATCTTCAAATTTAACGCTGTCAACCGTGGTTAAAAATGTGGTATGACGGCAATGGTCAGACCAATATGTATCAATCATTTTAATTTCGGTAATTGTGGGGTCACGCTTTTCCGAAAGGAAATACTCCTTACAGAATTTAATATCACCCAAATCCATGGCAAGACCATAGTCCGATATAAACTGCTCAAGCTGTGGATCGGAAAGAGAAGTAAATCCGTCAAGCACTGCAACCGAAGTTGGAATATCATATTCCGTTTTAAGGGTAGAAAGAGTGTCTAAAGACGCCTCCCGTGCCTCAACCGGGTTTATAACATACTTTTTGATTGTATTTATCTCATCTTCTGAAACACTGCCGTATAAAATATATATCTTTGCCGTCTTAACAAGGGGTCTTTCACCCTTGGAAATAAGCTGTATACATTCAGCGGCAGAATTTGCACGCTGGTCAAACTGACCGGGAAGATATTCAACCGCAAAAACATATCCGCTGTCATCGGGGATATTTTCCGTTACTATGTCCAGCTGTGGTTCGGAGAAAACCGCACCGGTGCAGTAATCAAACAAATCTTTATCTATATTTTCAACATCGTATCTGTTAAGGATACGCAGATTTTCAAGAGAGTCTATGCGAAGAAGTTCGTTTATGTCTTTTTTAAGGCTTTTTGCCTCATTGGCAAGAGTTTCTTTCTTTTCAACATAAATTCTATATACCATCAGTTAACCCCCTTTAACGCTTTCTGTCCTATATCTTTTCTGTAGTATGCGTTTTCAAAATTAACGGTTTTTACCGTCTCATAAGCTTTATCGATTGCATCTTTAAGAGTGGGAGCTGTTTCGGTAACACCCAAAACACGGCCGCCCGCAGTTAAAAGCTTGCCGTCTTTTATCTTTGCACCGGCAACATATATATTTTTATCTGCCGGCATGGTTATCACAAAACCGGAATCATACTTTTGAGGATAACCCTTTGAAGCCATAACAACGCAGCAAGCGCAGTTATCCGAAAAACGGACATCAGCTTTATCCAGTGTTCCCTCGGATATATGGAGCATTATGTCAAGCAAATCACTTTCAAGCAGAGGAAGCACAACCTGTGTTTCCGGGTCACCGAAACGGCAGTTATATTCAATAACCTTAGGACCTTTTTCCGTAAGCATAAGTCCGAAATAAAGGCATCCCGAAAAACTGCGTCCTTCCTTATTCATTGCATTAATGGTTGGAATAAAAATTTCCTCCATACACTGATTTGCTGTTTCCTCAGTATAATACGGATTGGGCGCAACCGTGCCCATACCGCCCGTATTAAGTCCTTCGTCATTGTCAAGGGCACGCTTATGGTCCATGGACGAGATCATGGGAATAATGGTTTTACCGTCGGTGAAGCTGAGCACAGAAACTTCAGGGCCCGTAAGGAATTCTTCTATAACTATGCGGCTTCCGCTCTCTCCGAAAATCTTATCCTGCATCATGGAGCGAACAGCCTCCTTTGCCTGCTCTCGTGTTTGGGCGATGATAACACCCTTACCCAGTGCAAGACCGTCAGCTTTGATAACAGTAGGAATGGGAGCTGTCTCCAGATAGGAAAGAGCCTGACCCATATCTGTAAAGACCTCATACTGTGCAGTGGGTATATTATACTTTTTCATAAGGTCTTTTGAAAAAACCTTGCTGCCTTCTATGATGGCAGCCTTTTTATCCGGACCGAAGCAGGGTATACCTATCTCCTTTAATCTGTCCACACAACCCATAACAAGAGGATCGTCGGGAGCAACCACGGCAAAATCTATGCTGTGGCTGCGGGCAAAATCCACTATCCCGTCCAAATCCTTTGCACCTATATCTACACATTCGGCATCGCTTGCAATACCGCCGTTACCGGGCAGTGCATATATTTTGTCCGCCTTGGGACTTTCTTTAAGTTTTTTAATAATGGCGTGTTCCCGTCCGCCGCCGCCGACTACCATTATATTCATCAAAAATCACTCCGTCACAATATTATTAATAAATCGGATATTTATTGCAAAGCTCAATAACTTCCTTTGTAATTCTTTCTTTATTGCCTTCAAAATCGGTAATTACATCTTTAACCCATTTAGCAATCTGTACCATTTCAGCCTCTTTGAAGCCTCTTGTGGTAACAGCAGGTGTACCTATTCTCAGACCGCTTGTAACAAAGGGACTTTGAGGATCGTTAGGTATTGTGTTCTTGTTAGCTGTAATATGAACCTCATCAAGACGATTCTGAAGTTCTTTACCGGTAATATCAAAATTTGTGAGGTCAAGAAGCATAAGATGGTTGTCGGTACCGCCTGAAACAAGGCTAATGCCTTCTTCATTAAATGCTTTTGCCAATGCCTGTGCATTTTTTGCAACCTGCTTTTGATATTCTTTAAACTCGTCCTTGAGAGCTTCGCCGAATGCAACAGCCTTAGCTGCAATAATGTGCATAAGAGGACCGCCCTGTGTACCCGGGAAAACAGCCTTGTCGATCTGCTTTGCATACTGCTCTTTGCAAAGAATAAGACCGCCTCTGGGACCTCTGAGAGTTTTGTGAGTTGTGGTTGTTACCACATCTGCATAAGGAACGGGACTTGGATGAAGTCCTGCTGCAACAAGTCCGGCAATGTGCGCAATGTCAACCATCATATATGCGCCCACTTCGTCACAAATTGCTCTTATTTTTTCAAAATCTATAACTCTTGAATATGCACTTGCACCTGAAAGGATAAGCTTAGGCTTACATTCAAGAGCAATTCTGCGCATCTCATCATAATCAATCTGCTGTGTATCATCGGCAACACCGTAAGGAACTATATTAAAGTACTTACCGGAAATGTTAACGGGTGAACCGTGAGAAAGATGACCGCCGTGAGCAAGGTTCATACCCATTACAGTATCACCCGGTTCAAGGAGTGCAAAGAAAACAGCAAGATTTGCATTAGCTCCGCTATGGGGCTGAACATTTGCATGGTCAGCACCGAAAAGTTTTTTAGCTCTTTCTCTTGCTATATCCTCAACAACATCAACGCACTGACAGCCGCCGTAATATCTTTTTCCGGGATATCCTTCGGCATACTTATTGGTAAGAACTGTTCCGGCAGCAAGCAGAACAGCTTTGGACACTATGTTTTCCGATGCAATAAGCTCTATATTATGCTGCTGACGCATAAGCTCGTCATTACACGCATTATAAACCTCTGCATCATAATCTGCAAGTTCTTCAAAAAAGTTTCTCATTGGTAAATTCTCCTTTTTTATATTTATCACATAATTATTAACAATTTAATTTTCACGGTCATTATAACCTGATTACAAATCAAGTTTTAAGTCATTTTCCTTAATCCAACCGATTTTACGAAGGGGTATTGCTACCGCCCAGGTGATAATAGCCGGAAGAACAAAGGAAATGAGAAGTAGTCCCGCCCAATCAAAAGCGGTGATGGCAGTTTTAACGCCGTTTGCAATATCAGAAATCCAACCGGAATATACACCTATCTGACCTACAAAGCCACAGGTACCCATACCTGACGATACTGCCGCACCGTTCATCTGGAGTTTGAAAAGGCATGTGGCAATAGGACCTGTAATTGCGGATGCAATAATGGGCGGTATCCATATTTTTGGATTTTTCACTATATTGCCCATCTGCAGCATACTTGTGCCTATTCCCTGAGCCACAAGTCCGCCGACTTTATTTTCACGATAGCTCATAACTGCAAAACCAATCATATTGGCACAGCAGCCGGCAAGAGCCGCTCCGCCCGCAAGCCCTGTAAGGTTAAGGGCCGCACAGATAGCTGCGCTGCTTATAGGCAGAGTAAGAGCAATACCTACGATTACTGAAACGAGTATGCCCATCAGGAAGGGCTGAAGTTCTGTTGCCCACATAATTGCATCACCGGTAGCCATTGCGGCAGCACCTATATATGGAGCGGTGTACACCGCAAGAAACGCACCTGAAACAATCGTTACCAAAGGAGTAACAAGTATATCAATCTTCGTCTCTTTGCTTACAATCTTGCCCAGCTCTCCTGCAATAACTGCTATAAAGTAAACAGCCAGAGGACCTCCGGCACCTCCCAGAGAATCAGCAGCATAGCCTACCGCCGCAAGAGAAAACAGCACAAGAGGCGGACATTTG
>URVP01000136.1 GCA_900551345.1 uncultured Eubacteriales bacterium | reverse complement strand
CAATTGTAGGCTCGTCAAAAATAATGCCCTCGCCCACGCCGTATCTTTTAGCAAAAGAGCCCGCAGACACATTACGGATAATAACCTCAAGCGGCACTATTGAAACTTTTTTTACCACAGTTTCCCGCTCATTAAGTTCTTCAACAAAATGAGTAGGTACACCTTTTTGCTCAAGAATCTGCATAAGCATGTTGGACATGCGGTTATTGATTGCACCTTTGCCCGTTATGGTACCCTTTTTAAGTCCGTTAAAAGCTGTTGCATCATCTTTGTAGGAAACGATATAAAGCTCATCATTTTCCGTAGTAAAAACTTTCTTTGCTTTTCCCTCATACAATTGCTGCTTTTTTTCCATAAAAATTAACCTCCGTTCGGTAAGAAGCACATATGCATCTATAATTATCTAAACAGTTATTTATATAATTACTAAATCCACCTTTGCCGTATGAAACAGCGGATTAATTATTAAACTTATCTTCTGTCTGTTTATTCTTTTCAAGAACCTTTTTTGTTGCATTGTCCCTGTATTCTTTAAGCTTGATGGCAAGCTCTTCATCATAAACGGAAAGCATCTGTATGCACAAAAGAGCCGCATTTACTGCCCCGTCTATCGCTACCGTTGCCACGGGTATGCCTGAAGGCATCTGCACGGTGGAAAGCAGAGCGTCAAGGCCGTCAAGAGTTGAAGATTTAACAGGAATTCCCACAACGGGTAATGTAGTATTTGCTGCAATAGCGCCTGCAAGATGTGCAGCCTTACCTGCGGCAGCAATTATCGCACCGAAACCGTTTTCTCTTGCACCTGAAGCAAATTCCTTTGCCTGCTCGGGCGTACGGTGTGCAGAATAAATGTGCACTTCACAGGGTACACCAAACTCTTTAAGAGTGGAAACAGCCTTTTCAACAATGGGCAAATCACTGTCACTGCCCATAATAACGGCAACTTTTTTCATATTATTTTAACCTACCTTTCATAAGCTGAAAAATAAACATACACCGCCGGTTTTGCAACTGAAAAAGGCACACCTACCCCTAAACGAATAGCTGTGCCCAGACGGTCGGCTTGAGGTATGGGATTCTGCTCCTTTGCGGTGCTCCGCAATAAATCCGTCAGTAACAGAAACCCTATTATATTGTAACTAGATTTTAACACACAAATCGCCAAAAGTCAACAATCACGGTTACCAAACTATTGCCAATTTTAAAAGCAGTATTCCTTTGTTTTATGTATAATTCAGCAAATTTCGTTTTGCCGAATTAATGTTAATCTCCCTTGTACCTCATAAGATTATAATACTGCACTATCCTGTACTTCATATACTCACGGTATATATCATCAGGAACGGTATAATACAATTTTCCGTCAGCCATAAAATAATCAGACCCAATAACCTCAGTAATTTCCATAACTGATTCAACAAAAGCAAAATATGGAGGAAGCTGAACATTCATATAATTTAAAAGCTTCACCGGCAGGAAATTTGATGATATGTCCCCTTGGTCTCCCACGGTCACCTCTCCTCCGCTTTCGGATATAAGAGCCTTCGCCGCATCGTTTGACCAGATAAGATACGGAGTTAAATATCTATTGTGATACGGTTCAAGATCGCCGTCTTCACTCCTTATATCATATCCCAGATAATCATATGCTTTGTATTCCTCATCAAGATAAGGCAAATGGTCGCCAAAAAACACAAAAACGGTAGGCTCGTCAACAGTCCTCAGAAAATCCGTTACATCACCTATAAGTGCGTCGGCATCATAATGGCCCAAAGCATAATTATTTATAATATTATACAAAGAATCGTCCATTCCGTCAGGCCGTACATATATAGGACTGCGGTCCGAATCCTGATCCGAATACGGGCCGTGGTTTTGAATGGTAACGGTAAAATTAAAATATCCTTGCTGCGGATTTTCTTCAAGATGTTTTTTATAGTTTTCTATTATTAAATCAGATGTCACTTTGTCACTCACATAATAATTGACCTTTTCCACATCTTCATCCAAATCTTCTTCGTTAATAAATTCATCAAAACCCATATAAGGATATACAATGTGACGGTTGTAAAACCATCTGTGCCCGGGGTGAATGGCAAGAGTTTCATAACCCAAATTTTTAAACATTCGGGGCAGACCGTATACATCCTTTGTTATGCATGTTTTGTAAATGGAAGGTTTATCACGGCTTATAAGATATGTGCTCGCTCCGGTCAAAAATTCAAATTCCGTAGAAGCGGTATCCCCGGCAAAACCGGGCACAACGAGATGTCCGTATTCCGACTCCTCTTTCAACGCATTAAAATTAGGGTTGGGGGAGTAGTAAAACTCTGCTTTGTCAGCCTGTTCAATATCAAAATACGCCTCACTCATTACAGCAATAACATTAGGCATTTTTTTGCCTTCAAGGTCAGGCTCTTCATATTCTGACAGAATCTCCTCCGCCGCCTCATCAGAGTAACCATCCGGCATTACATAGTTATATGAAGATATTGATGAATTGGCAATAAAACAGTATATAAAGCCTTTGTAATTCCAACCTCTTACTTCGTAATATTCATACGCCTCGTCGTTTGCAATATTGTATATGTTCTCATTTTTATAAAAGAATTTGTACATAAGAGAAAAAGCCGCAATAAGTGCAATTGCCGCAGAGATTCTTTTTATCGGTTTAATCTTTTTGCTTCTTACACAGCATATTACAAAAGTACCCACCAGCCACACTGCAACAGTGCATACAGCTATACGCCAATTAAAGCCCAGCGTATAGTTTTGAATAATTGAAAAAGCCTCTTTGCCCAAAATAAGATCGGAGGGTTTAAAGGGCACATCACGCAGCTGCACTTTATAGTGATTGATTATTAAAAATATATTTAAAACAAGGGTAAAAGGAACATAGCCCCAGGCAATATTGCCCGTGAGCAAAAACAGAATGGAAATGAACACAAAAATCGGTACAAAATTACCTATAAGCACAATGGGATGACGAAGATGAGACCAATAGGCTTCAAAGTCATGCCCATTCTGCATAACCGCTTGAAATACAAGCAAAATAACTGACAGAATAAAAATTATCAAAAAAGACTGCCAGATGTTATATTCTCTTTTTTTAAACAGTTTTTTCATATTACGGCAAATTTCCCTTCAAGTTAAACAGCATATTAACAGTATATTAACACAAAATTCTTATGATTGCAACATAAAAAAGCAAGCTGTACGATAGTGGAAATTCATGTAAGAAAGCCATAATACCGATAAAAAATTTTGATGATTCAATGAATTAAAAAAATAAAATTACATAAAAAACTAAACAATCATTATTTAAAAGGCATTTAATTTATATGTATACTTTTTTACACATTTATGGTAAACTTGTGCTGAAACAAAATATTACCGCAAAGGAAAGCGCATAAATGGATTTATTTATTTTTATTCTTAACATAATAGGAACAATTGCCTTTGCTGCTTCGGGCGCTATTCTTGCCATAGACAAAAAGATGGATATTTTCGGAGTGGCGGCTTTAGGAACAATCACAGCTGTGGGCGGTGGATTTATACGGGATGTCACTTTAGGAAATGTACCGCCTGAAACATTTAAAACACCCGTGTATGCATTGGTGGCAGTGGGAGTATCAATAATTATGTTTATTCCCGGGGTCAGAAAAGCAATGATGAAAAATCGCAGCTTTTACGATTTAATGATGTTCGGTATGGACTCGGTAGGTTTGGGTGTGTTTACGGTAGTAGGAATCACATACTGTATGAATCTTGGTTTCGACGGCTTTTTTCTTAATCTGTTCGTAGGTATAATTACCGGTGTGGGCGGGGGAGTATTTCGTGACATACTGGCATGTGATATGCCTTTTATTTTCAGAAAACACATATATGCTTGTGCATCTGCGGCAGGTGCAATAATAACCTTTTTGCTGTATAATGTGACCGAGCAGTGGATCGCCACAACAACAGGCGTTTTATCCATAATCATTATCAGATGTTTCTCTGCTTATTTCAGGTGGAATTTGCCATCACCTAAAGCAAAAAGCGAGTAAAACATTGTTAAAAGGCTGCAATAACGCTTTCAACATATGCGTTATTGCAGCCTTTATTTTTTTAGCCTTTTATGTCCGATTGACTATTTATTTAAGAGGTCCGAATCCCGCCGCTTTAACACACAGCTGACCTTCTTCGGTAAGCATAAACTCCGCCATACGCCGTGCAGGAGAATCCTCAGGTTCGTCGCTGCGCAGAACAATATAGGTATTGTTTGAAAGAGGATAGCTTCCGTCGGCTATTGTTTCGTCATTTGGGGAAACGCCGTCAATAGCAAGCAGTTTCAGAGTAGTATTCGTATCATAGAACATATCCATATTCTGGAAATAATAATAGATACTGTAGCCAAGACCGTATCCTACGGGGTCGGCAGTCTGAGCACCCATTACATCGGTAAGCACATTAGCCATGGTTACGGAAGTTGTTTCATTGCGTATTTTCTCATTTATTTCATTGCCGTGGAGGAAATGACGCTCCATCTGCGCATGGCTTCCGCTGTCATTATTACGGCAATAAGGATAAAGAAGTGCATCGGGTCCTCCGATTTGGTTCCAATTTTCATACGCATTATTTACATATATTTCTGAAATCTGTTCCTGAGTCAAATTAGTTGCAGGGTTATCAGCATTTGTAAAGAAAATCATTGCATCATATGCAATTGGGATAAGCTCAAGTTCAACTCCCTTATCC
>URVP01000135.1 GCA_900551345.1 uncultured Eubacteriales bacterium | reverse complement strand
GCAGTGTTAATATTCCTGTTATAGCTTCGGGTGGTGCAGGAAATATGGAACATTTTTATGATACCTTAACTGTGGGAGGTGCGGATGCGGCTCTGGCTGCTTCGCTTTTCCATTATAAAGAAATGGAAATCATGGATCTTAAACATTATCTTGCAGACAGAGGAATTTCAGTAAGACTGTAAATTATACCGAAAGGAAAGAATATAAAATGAGCATTATTTCAGAGGTTAAGTTTGACGAAAAAGGTCTTGTACCAGTTATTGCACAGGATTACAGAACAAAACAGGTACTTATGCTGGCTTATATGAATAAAGAAAGTCTTGAAAAAACCATCGAGACCGGCAAGGCTACATATTTTAGCCGCAGCAGAAACAAGCTTTGGACAAAAGGGGAGGAAAGTGGTCACTTTCAGTATGTTAAGGATATGTACATCGATTGTGACGCAGACACCCTGCTTATAGAGGTAGAGCAGGTTGAGGCAGCGTGTCATACCGGGAATTATTCCTGCTTTTACAGAAAAGCGGATGGCGATTCTCTTTTAGAAGTTGATACTTCAGAGCGTCCTGTTAATGATATTTTGTATGAGCTTTATGATGTAATAAGCGACAGACTTGTAAACCCCAAGGAAGGCTCATATACCAATTATCTTTTTGAAAAGGGAATCAATAAAATTCTCAAAAAAGTCGGAGAAGAAGCCTGTGAGGTTATTATTGCGGCAAAGAGTGATGACAAGGATGCAATCCGCTATGAGGTTGCCGACCTTTTGTTCCATCTTTGGGTAATGCTTAAACAGACTGAGATTGAACCTGACGATATATTCTATGAACTTAAATTCAGAAGATAAGGAACGGTCTTAATGGATTTAAATGATTTTTGTGAAGTTTTTCAATGTTCAACCGGAATACAAACCATACCCAAAGGCCGCGGCTTTAAATGCGGTATGTGCAGTATTTTAAATAAAGCATCGGGTCAGTGTGTCGATTGCGTACAGGTTGTTGAAAACAGTTGTATGCAGGCAGAGCGGTTCGGCGGCAGATATATTACATTCTGTCCTTATGGACTTGTGCATTTTGCATCGGGTCAATATGCAGGCGGCGCTATACTTCTTGTGCCGAGAGATGATTTTTTTGAAGAGGAAATCTGTGAAAAATATTCCCTTACCTCGGAACAGCGGCAGGATGTTCAAATGTTAATAGATGATATACCATATATTCAGCCTCACCGTGTAAGTTGCCTGTCTGCTCTTTTGTCACTTGCGCAAGAAAAGCATAATGGACAAGATGGAAAGAGTAAAGATAAAAACCTTTCTGATTTTTCAGATTCTATCGAGAATGCTAAAAACAGTAAAAATACATATCCTATTGACAAAGAAAATCAGCTGCTCATGGCGGTATCCGACGGTAATAAGGCAGAGGCTAAAAAACTCCTTAACGAGATGTGCGGACATATTTTTGTTGCATCCGGCGGACAGCTTGAGGTGGTCAAAGCACGAATTCTTGAACTTATTGTTTTGCTTTCGAGAGGTGCAATATCAGGCGGAGCGGCAGACAGTAAGATTTTCGATATGAATTTTAATTTTATAAATAAAATAACTCATTTTGACAATACGGAAGAACTTGTTTTCTGGTTTTGGGAGGTGTTCGGCGAATATATGGATTCCATCTCAATACTGGGAAATATTCGTCATCGGGAGTCAATCGAAAAGGCTATAGATTATATAAACAAAAATTATGATGAACACCTTACTTTGGAGAGTGTAGCTGACCATATTTATTTGAGTGCCACATATTTCAGCCGTATTTTTAATCAGGAAATGGGACAAAGTTTTAATGGGTATCTAAATAAAGTAAGGACAGACAAGGCAAAGGCGCTTCTCCTTAATGGGGACAGGTCTCTTGCTGATATATCCGCAACAGTGGGTTTTATTGACCAGTCATACTTTACCAAAGTGTTTAAAAAATATACCGGAATGACGCCTAATGAGTTCCGTTTAAAAAAGAACAAATAATTACTAAAATAAACTATAAATTTTCAAGAGTAAAAATCGACAACAAACTAAAATTAAATAAAGTGAAATTATTACGGTATGGAGGTATTTTCCATGAGTGAAATTTATTCTCAGATTTCCGAAGCTGTTCAGCACGGCAAGGTAAAGGATGTTAAGGAATATATCAGTCAGGCAATTGATTCCGGCTTGCCTGCAAAAGATATACTTGAAAAAGGTCTTCTTGACGGAATGAATATTATCGGAGAAAAGTTTAAGAACAATGAGGTTTATGTTCCGGAAGTACTTATTGCTGCAAGAGCGATGAATGCAGGAACGGCTCTTATTAAACCTCTCCTTGCTGACGGCGAAGCAACAGCAAAAGGAAAAGTGGCCATAGGAACCGTTAAGGGCGATTTACACGACATTGGCAAAAATCTTGTTAAGATGATGATGGAGGGCAAAGGTCTTGAGGTAATAGACTGCGGGGTTGATGTTTCGGCAGAAAAATTCCTGGAAGTATACAAGCAGGAGCATGTAAACATCATCGCTTGCAGTGCACTTCTCACCACTACCATGAACGGAATTAAAGATGTTGTGGACCTTTTTGAAAAGGAAGGGTTAAGGGACAAGGTTGTTATAATGTGCGGAGGCGCACCGGTAACAGAAGCATTCTGTAAGAGTGTGGGAGCGGATATTTACACTTCAGATGCTGCCTCGGCGGCAGATGCGGCTGTTGCAGCTTGCACTAATTTATAGTTTTTAAGTATAATTTCACGAGGAGGCAATACCGATTAGGTATGGCTTCCTTTTGTCTTTTTTAAGAAAATATTTGCAGAGGGATTGAATTAAATGAATATAACCGTTATTTCCCAAAATGGTAAAATTGATTTAGAGTTTAAAAACGGTGAGAGTTTATATGATGTGCTCGTTCGCGGAGGATTTGAAATAACCGCTCCATGTGCAGGAAACGGCACATGCGGTAAATGCATGGTGGAGGTAGACGGAGAAAAGCGACTTGCCTGTCAAACTCTTGCACAGGATAATATGAGAGTATGTATTCCCCAAAAGGCAAATGCAGAAATACTTACGCAGGGATGCACAGTTGACATAGATGTAAAAGGAGAAGGGTACGCCGCTGCGGTTGATATGGGTACAACCACGGTTGCCGCATGTTTGTATGACCTTTCAACCGGAGTTAAAAAAAGTGTATATGCACAGGAAAATAAGCAAAAAAGTTACGGAGCAGATGTAATATCACGAAGTGAACAAAGTGAATATATGCATGAGTTAGCGGTAAATCAGATAAATGAAATTATTCGCAGTTTTGGAGTTAAAATAAATAAACTCACCATAGCCGGCAATACCATAATGCAGCATTTTACCCTTGGTCTTGATGCGCGACCTATTACCGTTGCTCCCTTTACACCGGTAACAACCGCCCTGGAGATAAGGACAGGCAGCCAGCTTAATATTAATGCTGATAATATACATGTTTTGCCCGGAATATCGGGCTATGTAGGTGCAGATATTGTGGCAGGGGTTATTGCAACGGGACTGCACAAAGCAGAAAAGCCCTGTATTCTTTTGGATATAGGTACTAACGGGGAAATCGTAATAGGCAGCAAAGACGGAATTTATTGCTGCTCTGCTGCTGCAGGTCCGGCGTTTGAAGGTGCAAGCATCAACTGCGGTATGAGCGGTATTGAAGGTGCTGTTAACTCTGTTTTTATAAAAGATGGGGAGATAAAATATACAACAATATCGAATAAACCGCCCATTGGGATATGTGGTTCGGGGATACTCGATGCTGTTGCAGAATTTTTAAAAAATGATATAATCGATGAAACAGGCTATCTTGAAGAAGATGTGCGTATTTGTGAAAATGTGGTTATTACACCTAAAGATATTAGGGAGGTTCAGCTTGCTAAGGCTGCCATAGCCGCAGGTATAAGTACGCTTATGAAAAAAACAGGTATATCTCTTGATGAAATTGAGACGCTTTATTTGGCAGGCGGATTTGGCAATTATCTTAATAAAGACAGCGCAGCCGCCATTGGTCTTATCCCTGCTGCTCTTTTAAAGCGGGTTAAGCCTGTGGGTAACAGTGCTCTTGCCGGCTGCAGTATGGCAGCATTAGACGATACATACGAAAAAGAAGCGGTTATAATTGCTAAAAATGCAAATTATATAGAATTGTCCTGTGATATGGACTTTCAAAATGAATATGTAGAACATATGATGTTTTAACGCTTGGACAGAAAGGAAAAAATATTATGGACACACAGCTTATGCAAATGGGAAAACTAATTAAGGACAATATTCAAAAGGTTATTGTCGGTAAATCGGAGATTATCGACCTTGTGTTGACAGGTATAATAGGTTCGGGGCATGTCCTGCTTGAAGATGTGCCCGGTACAGGTAAAACCATGCTGGCAAAAGCATTGGCTAAATCGATAGACGCCCAGTTTTCAAGAATACAGTTCACCCCTGACCTGCTCCCGTCTGATGTTACCGGTATAAATTATTTTAATCAAAAAGCCGGCGAATTTGTGTTTAAGGCAGGACCTGTTTTTTGTAATATTTTGCTTGCTGACGAAATAAACCGTGCAACTCCCAGAACACAGTCCAGTCTTCTTGAATGTCTGGAGCAGCGGCAGGTTACCGTAGACGGCGAAACGAGAAAGCTTGATATGCCCTTTTTTGTAATCGCTACGCAAAACCCCATCGAAACTGCCGGTACATATGAATTACCCGAAGCTCAGCTTGACCGTTTTATGC
>URVP01000134.1 GCA_900551345.1 uncultured Eubacteriales bacterium | reverse complement strand
AATGGAATGAGTCTTTATGCAAGAGACGGAGAAAACGCCAACAGTGCTCTTTTGGTGGGAGTAGGCCCCAAAGAATTTGGTAACGGCATATTTGACGGCATTGAATTCAGAAAAGATATGGAAAAAAGAGCTTTTAATATTACAGGCGGTTATGCGGCACCCGTTCAGCTGTTGGGGGATTTTGCACAAAAGAGAGTTTCATCAGCAATAGGCCGTATTAATCCCAGCTATACCAACGGATATATGTTTTCATCTCTTTGGGATTGTATGCCTAGCTTCGTAGGAGAAACCATATGCGGCTGTATGGCTGCATTTGAAAGAAAGATAAAAGGTTTTTCGGCAAAGGACGCTGTTCTTACCGGTGTGGAAACCCGTTCTTCTGCTCCCGTAACCATTGTTCGGGGAGAGGATGGTCAATCCATTTCAGTACAGGGCGTATATCCTTGCGGAGAAGGAGCCGGATACGCAGGCGGAATTGTAAGTGCCGCAGTTGACGGCATAAAGACGGCGGAGCATATAATTAACAGATATATGCCAATTCGCTGAATTATTAATAATAGTGTTTTGTGCCAACGGCACGGAAAGGAATGTGTAAATAAATGGGAAGAATATTCGGAACTGATGGAGTAAGAGGTATTGCAAACAAAGACCTAACACCGCAGCTTGCTTTTAAGCTTGGCCAAGCAGGTGCTCTTGCTCTTGCAAAGGATAGCGCTTCAAAACCGATAATAACTGTAGGCAAGGATACCAGGATTTCTTCAGACATGCTTGAATCGGCACTTGCAGCAGGTATTTGTTCTGTTGGCGCTGAGGTAATTCTTCTTGGAACTATACCTACTCCGGCAGTTGCCTATCTTACAAGAAAATACGGAGCAGATGCAGGCGTTGTTATTTCCGCATCTCATAATCCCATGGAATACAATGGCATAAAGTTTTTTAATAACAAGGGCTGCAAGCTTTCAGATGCAGTTGAGGATGAAATAGAAAAATATCTTAAGGGCGAATGTGAACCTCAAGTTGTTGTGGGTGAGAGCATTGGCCGTGTTACATATAAACATGACGGAGCTAAGGATTACAGCGATTTTGCGGCAAGTACAACCGATGCCTCATTTGATGGTATGCACATAGTATTGGATTGTGCCAATGGTGCCTCCAGTAAAATTTCTCCGAAAGTTTTTAAGCGCCTGGGTGCAAAGGTTACTGTGATTAATGATAATCCGGACGGTACAAACATTAATCGTGACTGCGGTTCAACTCATATGGATGGACTGTGCAGAACGGTTAAGGATGTTGGTGCAGATATGGGTCTTGCGTTCGATGGAGATGCAGACCGTGTTCTTGCTGTTGATGAAAACGGCAATGTAGTTGACGGAGACCAGATGATGTCCATATGCGGACTGGAAATGAATAAAAATTCAGCTCTTAAAGACTCGGTTATTGTAGCTACGGTTATGAGCAATCTGGGCCTGCATATTATGGCAAAAAACAATAACCTTAAAATAGAACAGACGGCGGTGGGCGACAGATATGTTCTTGAGAAGATGCTAGAATGTGATTACAAGCTGGGCGGAGAACAATCCGGACACATAATTTTTCTTGATTACAATACTACCGGAGACGGGCTTGTTACAGGGATTCAACTTGCTTCCATCGTTGCAAAATCCGGTAAAAAGCTGTCCGAGCTGGCATCGGTGATGAAGATACTTCCCCAGGTGCTTATTAATGCTACTGTACAGGGAGATAAAAATCTGTATAAGCAGGACAGCGAAATAATGAACACGATTTCTGATATAGAAAAAGAATTTCATGGCGAGGGCAGAGTACTGATAAGACCGTCGGGTACTGAGCCTTTGGTTCGTGTTATGATTGAAGGTACAGATAAAGAAAAGATAACCCAAAGAGCAAAGGCTCTTGCAGATTTGATAGAAAAGAAGCTGGGCTGACTGCATTTGCTGCGGGCAGCAGAAAGGATTTGATATATATGTGCGGTATAGTTGGTTATGTGGGAAAAGAAGAAGCAGCTCCCATACTGCTTGACGGCCTTTCAAAACTGGAATACCGTGGTTATGATTCCGCAGGAATCGCCGTTTGTGAAAATGGCAGAATTAATATAGAAAAAGCCGTGGGAAAGCTGGAGAATCTTAAGAAAAAAACAGCTAACGGTACGGCTGTTAACGGCAGCTGCGGTATAGGACATACTCGCTGGGCAACTCACGGAAGACCTACTGAGGTGAATGCTCATCCTCACCGTAGCAAACGGTTTGTGCTTGTTCATAACGGTATTATTGAAAATGAAGTATATCTTAAGGACAATTATCTTAAGGGCGTTAACTTTGTAAGCGATACCGACACAGAAATTGTTGCACACCTTTTGCAGAAATTCACCGAAGAAGGGGAAAGCGTTCAGGATGCAATAAAGCATATTATCGCAGAAATTGAAGGTTCCTATGCTCTTGCCATAATGGACACAGAAAACCCCGGTACAATATATGCTGTGAAGAATAAATCACCTTTGCTGATAGGCAAAGGCGACGGGTTTAATATGGTGGGCAGCGATGCCATGGCGATGATTTGCAGTACCAATAATTTTTATGAGGTAAATGATAAAGAATATGCGGTAATTACTGATAAATCAGTAGAGCTGTACACTTCGTACGGAGTAAAGATTGAAAGGGATACATTTGAGGCAGAGCTTGATCTGTCCGATACAGAAAAAGGCACATATCCTCACTATATGCTTAAAGAAATCGAAGAACAGCCGGCAGTTATACGAAGAATAATTCAGCAGTATACAGATAAAGATGGAAATCTTGTAATAGACAAAAATATTGTCAGTGACATAATGAACTGTGATAAGGTTTATATAATAGCCTGCGGCACAAGCTACCATGCAGGTCTTGTAGGCAAACAACTGTTGGAAAAGATAGCTCATAAGCCTGCCGATGCATATATTGCAAGCGAGTTTGTGTACAATATGCCGCTTCTTACCAAAAAGCCGCTTTTTGTATTTATTTCTCAGAGCGGAGAAACGGCAGACTGCAGAGCTGTACTTGTTAAGATTAAAGAAATGGGATATAAATCTTTAACCATTACAAACGGTAAAGGCTCTACCCTTTCAAGGGAAGCGGATCATACAATGCTTTTATATGCTGGTCCTGAAATAGCCGTTGCTTCCACTAAGGCATACACGGCACAGATAGCCGTGATGGCAATACTTGCTACGGTGGTGGGCAAACCTGCCGGTTTTGACCTATGCCATCAGCTTGCACTTGTCGCCAATGTTATGGAATCGCTGTGTCTGGAGCGTGATCAATATGCAGCGTTTGCAAAGGATTATTTGGAAAATCAGCGCAACTGCTTCTATATCGGCCGAGGCATAGACTATTATACATGTATGGAGGCGGCACTTAAGCTAAAGGAAATTTCTTATATTCAAACTGAAGGTTTCGCATCCGGAGAACTTAAACACGGCACAATTGCTTTGATAGATAAAAATACACCCGTGTTTGCAATAATCACTCAGGAAAATACAAACTTAAATACAAGAAGCAATATTAAAGAAGTAAAGGCAAGAGGGGCACATGTACTGTGTATATCCACTGAGGCACTGTCCTCTCACACCGATCAGATAACGGTCGGAGATGTAAATGAATTGTTGACGCCCCTGGTTTCTATCATACCTGCTCAGTACATTGCGTATTATGCGGCACTGCATAGGGGTTATGATATTGACAAACCGAGGAATCTTGCCAAATCGGTAACTGTGGAATAAATGAAGATTGACAGCAACTGTAGTTTTTGCTAAAGAGGTAATTTTAAATGGTAGAAGGTTTCAAAGTAATAGATGCACATTGTCATGTTTGGCCCGAGCAGCTTATTTCCAAAATTTCGGGATTTTTAAGCGATTATTATAGGGTGCCGTGGCAGGAGGGAGGCACGGACGAACACTGCGAAAAAAGTATGAAGCAGTATGGTATAGACAAGTCCGTTGTATTTTCTGTGGCAACAAAAAGCACACAGGTAGAAAATATTAATAATTTCATCGCCGCTCTTCCCAGGGATGTTTTTATCCCTTTCGGGGCAATGCATCAGGATTATGAAAACTATAAGGAGGAACTTAAGCGTATAAAAAAGCTGGGGCTTAAAGGACTTAAATTCCATCCCGACTTTCAGAATGTGGCAATTGACGATATAAGAATGATGCGTATATATGACGAAGTGGGTGATACATTGCCCATGCTGTTCCATTTGGGAGATGAAAAATCAGATCTGTCCTCTCCCGTACGAATGGCAAATGTCCTGCGCAGTATGCCGCATCTGCGTATAATCGGCGCTCATTTCGGAGGCTATCAGCAGTGGGAACTTGCAGTGGATACACTGGCAGGATTTAAACAGATGTGTTTTGAAACATCTTCCACAATACGCTTTATCGGTCCTGAAAAAGCAACCCGTCTTGTAAAAACTTACGGTGCTGACAGAATGTGTTTTGGTACGGATTATCCCATGATAAAGCAAAATGACGAACTGGATTTGTTTCTGCAAATGGATTTGACAGATGATGAAAAGCGTATGATTTTATCTGAAAATATTCTGCGTTTTATAGGTTAATGATATGTACAAAAAAATATGCTACATATAAGCTGAATGGAAAATAAGAAAAATATTCTTAATATAAAAATACATGAGAGGAGAATTATCAATGCTTCCAAAGTATAAGAAAGTATTGTTAAAACTTAGCGGAGAAGCGCTTGCCGGAGAGAAAGGTTTCGGTCTTGACCAGGATGTACTGGACAAAATAGCTCAAGCAATAAAAAGATGTACCGAGCTG
>URVP01000133.1 GCA_900551345.1 uncultured Eubacteriales bacterium | reverse complement strand
GGTCAATGAATATAAGGAGAGTCATCCCGATGCGGATGTTATCCGTCTGGGAATAGGAGATGTCACTCTCCCGCTTTGCTCCGCCGTAACTGACGGAATGTATAAGGCGGTTGAGGAGATGTCAAAGCAGGAAACCTTCAGAGGCTACGGTCCTGAGCAGGGTTATGATTTCCTCAGGGAAAAGGTGCAAGGCTATTACGCACTCAGAAATGTAAACCTTGATACAGATGAGATATTTATTTCCGACGGGGCAAAATCCGATGTTGCAAACTTTCTTGACCTGTTTGATACAGACAATACGGTTCTTGTTCCCGACCCGGTATACCCCGTTTATGTTGATACCAATATAATGGGCGGACGAAAGATTATATATGCAAATGCCAACATGGACAACGGATTTCTTCCAATGCCCGATGAAAGTGTTAAGGCGGACATAATATATATCTGTTCTCCCAACAATCCTACCGGTGCGGTTTACAACAAAGAACAGCTTAAAAAATGGGTTGAATATGCTACAGATTGCGGTGCGGTTATATTCTTTGACGCTGCATATGAGAGATTTATAAACGACCCCGATTTACCCCGCAGTATTTTTGAAGTTGAGGGTGCAAGAAAATGTGCGGTTGAATTCTGCTCCCTTTCAAAAACTGCCGGATTTACCGGTACAAGATGCGGATATACTGTTGTGCCCAAGGATATAATTTGTGACGGATTATCTCTCAACAAAGCATGGCTTCGCCGTCAGACAACCAAATTCAACGGCGTTTCATACATTGTTCAAAGAGGAGCAGAAAAGGTATTTACTCCCGAGGGACAAAAACAGATAGATGAAACAATCAGCTATTACAGAGAAAATGCCCGTTGCATAGCAAACGGTCTTTCTGAAATAGGCATCAGATATACAGGCGGAGAAAATTCACCTTATATCTGGCTTGAATGTCCTGACAATATGGACAGCTGGGACTTTTTTGACAAGCTTCTTCAGGAAGCTAATGTTGTCGGTACACCCGGCGCAGGTTTCGGCGAAAACGGCCGCAGCTGCTTCCGTCTTACTGCTTTCGGCGATAAGGAAAAAACAAAAGAGGCAGTAGAGCGTATTAAAAATATGCTCAGATAGGCAAGGCAATTAAAACAT
Source organism: uncultured Eubacteriales bacterium (assembly GCA_900551345.1). Taxonomy (GTDB): domain Bacteria; phylum Bacillota; class Clostridia; order Monoglobales; family UMGS1388; genus UMGS1388. Next base: position 3,746 of record URVP01000133.1, on the reverse strand, counting down.
CTGTTGTGTTTTGAAAAACAGACTTAATAATAAACCTCACCCGCGGGATTTTTCCCGACAAGGTGAGGTTTTTATGTTTAAACAATTGAGTTTTGTTTTAATCCAATTCGCATATAACGCACTCTTTAACCTTTTTACCCGTAATTCTTTCCAAAGCTGATTTGTAAAGGTTTAGCTGGGCGTTGTATCTTTGGCTGTGCATCTTTGTATTGCCCGTTTTATAGTCATAGATTATTATTTCTCCGTCCTCTTCAAACCAGCAGTCGATTACACCCTGAAGGAGAATTTTTTCATCAGCCTGTGTTTCGATAAGTTCTTTTGCATCAAATTCAGCTATAAACTGATATTCACGGTGAAGCTTGCAAGCCTTTTTCATACGCATACCGTTAGGAGAGGAGAAGAATCCGTATATAACAGATGCGTCACATTCTCCTATTGCGGAGGGTAAAATCTGACCTCTTTGTACCATTCGGTCAATTGCACTTTGTACGCTTTCAAGGCAGTCTGTTTTATTCAGGTCAATGTTTTGCATAATAAAGTGTATAAGATTTCCCCTTTCCGCTCCCGAAACAGATGCGGCGGTCTCTTTTGAAAAGTCAGCTTTTGCCAGCTCAGTCCTGTGTTCCCTGCTGTTTAAAAGCTCGCTTACGGAAAGCTTGGCAGGCAGATTTACGGCGTCCTGATAAGGATATGTATAGCTGAACCGTTCATCTAAAATTTTCAGTATATCCCCGTCTGCACCGGATTGATTTGTTTTATTTTCAAACCCTACGGGTTTAAGTGAGACGGCGTTTTCTCTCAAAATTTCTTCTGCCGAATAATAATTAACCGGTGCACTGCCCTCGCCGCTGTTTCCCAGCATTATCCATCCTAAAGCAGAAGTCTGGGCAGATACGGCATATGGAAGCACCTTTCCGTCGGAAACGGGTGCATTTACCCAATCGTCAACCGATTTGCCTACATTTTTTACCGACCCGTAGATATAAAGACCTGTTATGGGACGGGTAAGAGCTACATAAAGAATCCTCATTTCTTCGGAGAGGCTGTCCATAAGCTTTTTTTGAGATATGGCCTGTCTTGATATGTTGGGGTATTTAAGACGGCGTTCAAAGTCTATAATATCAATCCCAAGGCCTAAGTCCACATCGTAAAGTATGGGTTTATTCATGTCACGGCGGTTAAACTGACCGCCCGTGTTTACCAAAAATACTATGGGAAATTCAAGCCCCTTGCTTTTGTGAATGTTCATAATCTTTACGGTGTTTTGATTAATGCTTGATTCACTTGCCGTTTTATATTCTTCTCCCAGTCCGCTTTTTGCGGCTGCATAAGTTAAAAAGTCGCTCAGAGATTTAAAAGATTCACCGCCGAAAGCTGACGCTCTTTCACGCAGCAGCTGAATGTTCATAAGGCGGACATTGCTGTTTGGCATGGCAGAAACAACCGCCTCATAATCCGTATCGTCCAGGATATGATTTAATATATCCGGCGGCGAGGCAAACTGTGCATACTCAATATATCCGTTTATTCTGCCGTAGGCTTCTTTTGCTTTGTCCATGGGCGATTTTGCCAGCAATTCATAAATGCTTGAGTCCCTGGCAATGCTTCGCAGCTCAACCAGGTCATCATCACTAAATCCGAAAACGGGAGATCGCAGCACTGCAAGCATGGATACATCCTGCAAAGGGTTGTCAATTATTTTTAAAAGGGACATGATAAAGGTCATCTCAACCGTAGAAAAATAACTGCCTGTTTCTTCGCAGTAAACGGGTATTCCCAGCAAAGAAAGCTCTTCTGCAAAAATCTCCGCAACGCCCTTGCCCTTTCTTGACAGTATGGTAATGTCACGATATTCCACAGGACGCATACAGCCTAACGATTTGTCATATACAAGGCTTTTTTCCTGTTCGGTAAGGGTATAAATACGCCTTGCCGTAAGCATTGCTTCACGACGCAGACTGTCCGTCATAAATTCGTCCTCGGTTAAGTCGGAATCCGATTCAAAGTTTTTTGATATAATATTTATCTCTACATGACCTTGATTTTCAGCATTTGAGCCCCTTATAAGGCTCTCCTTTTCTCCGTAATCCACCTCTCCCACCTGTCGGTTCATAATACGCCTGAATACGCAGTTTGCAAAGTTAACCACCGCCTCGCTGCTGCGGAAATTTTTTGCAAGATATATTGTTTCGCCGTGCCGGGGATTCTCTGTGTAATCTTTATCCATACGGGCGAAAAGCTGAGGCTGTGCATTTCTGAAACGATATATGCTTTGCTTAATATCTCCGACGGTAAAAAGGTTGTTTCCGCTGCTCAGGCTGCGGAATATCTCCGCCTGTGCTTCGTTGGTATCCTGAAATTCGTCAATCATAAGAGCGTCATACATGCCTCGTATTTCGTCGCCGTGCTCTCTTAAAAGTCGAATGGTGTAATGCTCCAAATCGGAAAAGTCCACCAGTCCTTTTTTTAGTTTTGCTTGGGAGTAGGCGTTTTCAAAGTCTATTACCAGATTGCAAAGCGTTCCGGCAAATACGCCTGCCTTGCGTGTATCCTCGCAAACCTCCGCCGCATTGTCGTACAGTACGCTTTTTAAATCTGAAAATATCCGTTTCACCTTATCACGGTGGGCAGATACTCGGTCTTTTACAAATTCATCCGAACCTTTGGCTTTGTTGGGTATTCGTCCGAAAGCGGTGCAATAAACCGCCTCCCTTGCTATGTTCCAGCCGCCTTTCTTTATTCGGTCGGCAGATTGTGCAAGCATTTCCTGCTCTGCTGTAAGGAATGCTCCGTATTTCTCATAGCCGGGTGTTTGGTCTGCTAAGTCAATCAATGTATCATATACCCCTATGCAGCCCTCCAAAACGGGCAGCACATTGTTTATGTACTCTCCTCCCCACCCGTTAAAAAGGAAATCGTCGGGGTTTGTATCTTTTATGTCATATCTGTCCTTGCAGCTTTCAAGCCATTCTATGGGGTCGCTTACCGCCATGGAATAACCATGCACTTCTTTTATAAGCTGTCTTAAAGAGCTGTCGTCCTTTCCCGTGCAGTACCCTTGCGCAAACATAAGGGACTCCTCGCTGCCCTTTTCGTATTCTTCTTCAATTATTTCAGACAGCACCTCTTCTTTAAGCAGTTCAAGCTCTGCGGTATCTCCTACTTTAAAATCAGCCGGCAAAGGCGTTTTGTAAAAATTGTTTCTCAGTAATGATTGACAAAAGGAGTGTATCGTGCCTATGTTTGCTTTTTCAAACATGGCAATCTGTCCTGCCAAAAATCCGTTTTCCGGGTTTTCGCTTAAACAGTCGGTAAGATTTTTTAATATTCTTTCTCTTATTTCTCCTGCCGCCGCCGTTGTAAATGTGGCTATAAGCAGCTTGTCTATGCGTATTTCACCGTTTTTTATCATGTTTAAAACACGCTCGGCAAGAACCGCAGTTTTACCCGATCCGGCAGCCGCAGAAACCAATATGTTTTTACCCCGTGCATCTATGGCGTGCTGCTGCTCATTTGTCCACATATCCGTAAAACTCCTTTGCTTTTATTGTCTTGATATTTCTGTACCTGTTGCCCTTAAAGTCCGTATCAAATTTGCATATGGAGGAATAGGGGCAATAGTCGCATCCTGTTTTTGTGCCGCTTCGGTACGGGTTTATGTTTATTTTTCCGCCCAGCATTTCGTCAAGAATGTTTTCTATCTTTTTTAAAGTAAAGTCACAAAGCCTTTTTATATAATCTGACGG
>URVP01000132.1 GCA_900551345.1 uncultured Eubacteriales bacterium | reverse complement strand
GGTAAATCCTAATACAAAGCCAATGGCGGTTTTTAATGTTTTGCCTGTCTTTCGCTCTGAGCCGCCGGCAAAGTATGAAACATAAATGGGAAGCATGGGCAAAAGACAGGGGGATATAAAGGTGATTATCCCTTCAAGAAACGATATAAAATACTGCATGCTGTTATCCTCCCATGTTTATCTGAATTTTGTTTTCGGTTTTTTAATTCATTATATATTAAAAATAACCGGTTGTAAACAAGTAATTACAGCATGGCAAGAATCTGTTCTTTCGGCATGGCACCTGTTGACCGACGCACCACTTTTCCGTCTTTTATCACAAAAAGCGACGGAATGCTCATTACCTGAAAGGCGGAGGCAAGTTCCGGCTCTTCATCAACATTGATTTTTCCTACCTTTATTTCACCATGTTCCTCGGCGATTTCGTCCACAATGGGTGAAACCATCATGCAGGGACCGCACCAGCTTGCCCAAAAGTCAAGTAAAACGGGCTTGCTGCTTTCCAATACCTCTTTTTGAAAATTATCTTTGTTTATTACTTTTACTGACATGTTATTTTCCTCCTTTAAAATAAATATATTAATCAACCTTTTTACTCATTCCGCACGAATATGCGGCTTCTCGTTTCAGCATGTCATCATGCACCATTTCATAAAATCTGTATCCGCCCGAAAAGTTACTGCATTCATATCCGTTAAGGGTTAAAATGCGGCAGGCAATATAGCTGCGAAGTCCGCTCTGACACATTACATAAACCGGCTTGCCCTTGGGAATTTCATCAAGCCTGTCACGCAGTTCATCAACCGGGATATTAATAAATCCTTCCGTATGCCCATGGGCATATTCTTTCGTCGTCCGTGTGTCAAGCAGTACAGCCCCTTTGTCCTTTATAAGATTTTCAATGTCCTCATAGTGGAACTGGGATACCTTACCTGATGTTACATTTTCGATAACGAATCCTGCCATATTCACCGGGTCTTTAGCAGACGAATAGGGAGGTGCATAGCACAATTCAAGCTGTGCAAGCTCACTTGCTTTAAGTCCTGCCCTAATGGCAGTAGCAATTACATCCATACGCTTATCTACCCCGTCAAAGCCTATAATCTGTGCGCCTAAAATTCTTTCGGTATTCTTTTCAAACAGAATTTTAAGTGTCATAACCGTACCACCGGGATAATATGATGCGTGTGAGGCCGGAGATATAACAACTTTGTCATAGTCAATGCCTGCTCTTTTTGCCGCAGCTTCGTTAATTCCTGTTGATGCAGCCGTCATATCGAAAATCTTTATAACTGACGAACCCTGTGTTCCTGTATATTTGCTGTCAATGCCGCATATGTTGTCCGCTGCAATTCTGCCCTGCTTGTTTGCAGGTCCTGCCAAGGATATAAGACTCTTTTCTCCCGTGATATAATGTGTGATTTCCACCGCATCTCCTACTGCATATATATGTGGGTCTGATGTTTCCATTCTGTCATTTACCGATATGGCTCCTTTTATACCCTGTTTAAGTCCTGCGTTTGCAGCCAGAGCAGTGTCCGGCGTAACACCTATTGCAAGCACAACAAAGTCAGTTTGTATATTCTGACCGTTTGAAAGTGTGGTTATTATCCTTTCGCCTTTTTTCTCAAATGAAGCAACGCCGCTGCCTGTCATAAGGTTAATACCTTTTTTCCTCAGATGAGAATGCACTCCACTTGCCATATCCGGGTCAAGAATGGTCAGTACTTGGTTTGCAGCTTCTGCAATGGTTACCTCCAGTCCTCTGTGTTTCATATTCTCGGCGGCTTCTATTCCGATAAATCCACCGCCTACCACCAAAACTGATTTGGGAGATTTATCTTTTATATAATCGTAGATAGCAAAGGTGTCCTCCACGGTTCGCAATGAGAAAATTTCAGGTGAGTCTATTCCGTCAATAGGCGGTTTTACCGGTTTTGCACCGGTAGAGAGAACCAACTTATCGTAGTTTTCTTCAAATACTTCTCCGTTTGTAAGATTTTTTACCGTTACCTTTTTACTGTCCCTGTCTATTCCGATTACTTCATGATGAACTCTGACATCAATTTTAAATCTTTTGTTAAAACTTTCCGGTGTCTGAACCGTCAGTTCGTTTTTATCCTCTATGATACCGCCGATATAATATGGCAGACCGCAGTTGGCGTATGAAATATAGCCGCTTTTTTCAAACATTATAATTTCTGCGTTTTCGTCCAGTCGTCTCAGTCTTGCCGCCGTGCTTGCGCCTCCGGCAACTCCTCCTACAATCACAACTTTCATAATCTGCCTGCTCCTTTCTCTATCTCTCCGGTGTATCCCATTATACCGCCTGCATTGGTAACATTTTCGTACCCCATGCTTTTAAGACTCTGCGCCGCTCTTTCGCTTCTTGCGCCGCTTTGGCAGTACACATATATAGGGACTGTTTTGTCTTTGAAAATGTTAGGTGCCGTACTTATCTGTGCCACATCAATATTTGTACTTTGCGGTATGTGGCCCTGCTCATATTCCTCAATAGTTCTTACATCAATAAGAACAGCGTTTTTTGTTTTTTTAAAATTTTCGATGCCTTTGTTAATGTCATTGGTTTTAAATATATCAAAAAATCCCATATTCACGCCTCCTGTTTTGTTTTTGTGATTTAATAATACCATTTTTGCCTGTATTTTCAGTGACTTTATCACACTTGATATTATCTCCCATTGTTGTTTTATTATTGACATTGGCATGAAATCCTGTTAAAATATCAGTTGGAATTCTTATTAAAAAAGGAAGGATAAAAATGAAAATTGCCGTAACTTATGAAAACGGAAATGTATTCGGTCATTTCGGTCATACACAGCAGTTTAAGATTTACGAAGCAGAAAACAAGCAGATTGTAAAATCAGAAATAATCGATACAAACGGCAGCGGTCACGGAGCCCTTTCAGAGCTGCTTGCCAAGAATGGTGCAAATGTTCTTATTTGCGGAGGTATAGGTTCGGGCGCACGAATTGCGCTTGCAGACGCTTCTATAGAGCTTTTTCCGGGAGTGACAGGTAATGCGGACGATGCCGTAAGTGCTTATCTGGAGGGTAAGCTTATATTTGACCCCGATACCGTATGTAATCATCACCATGACGAAGGACATGGCTGCGGCGGACATAGCTGCGGTGAAGATAAACACGGCTGCGGCGGAAATCATTAATTAATCCTGTCAGATGATAAACCATGCCGCATTGGTTTATGTCAATATAATCTTTTGCGGCAGGGAGTGGATTGTATATGAATAATTTGGAAAATTATCTTCCCTTTTGGAAGGCTCTTTCTCAAGAGGAAAAGGACAGGCTGTCAGCCGGATCTGCCTCAAGGCGGTACGCTAAAGGCACAGTGCTTCAGGCAGGTGCAGAGGACTGTATCGGTCTTGTGCTTGTAAAAAAAGGACGGCTGCGGATTTTTATAACCTCGGATGAGGGAAAGGAAATTACCCTTTACCGTTTGCTTGAAAGAGACCTGTGCCTGTTTTCAGCATCTTGCATGATGAACAATATACAGTTTGATATATCGGTACAGGCAGAGGAAGAAACTGAGTTTATTCTTATCTCTCCCGGTGTGTACAAAAGTCTGATGGACAGCTCTCTTCCCGTCGCCCGTTACACCAACGAGCTTATGTCGTCCAGGTTTTCGGATGTTATGTGGCTTATGGATCAGGTTCTTAACAAGAGGCTTGATTCAAGACTTGCCGCACTTTTGATTGAAGAATCACAGCTGTCGGACAGCAAGGTTATAACACTAACCCACGAACAGCTCGGCAGTCATCTGGGTACTGCTCGGGAAGTAGTTACTCGTATGCTTAAATATTTTCAAAACGAAGGTGTTGTAAAGCTTAAAAGAGGCAGCATTGAACTGACGGATACGGCTGCACTTGAAACCATTGCGGGTGACAGTCTCAGGTAAATGTGATAAAATCACATACAATAGTTTTTTATGTGCTATAATAAACACAACAGATGAACAAAAGCTTAAAAACAGCTTTTGACTTAATGTGTTTATTGAAACGGTGCGATACAAGTCGATTGTCGACTTGCATATATGTTATAATTAAATCAAAAAAAGGAGGAATTTAAAAATGGAACTTAAAGGAACAAAAACAGAAAAGAACTTGATGGAAGCTTTTGCAGGGGAAAGCCAGGCAAGAAACAAATACACATATTTTGCATCCGTTGCAAAAAAAGAGGGATATCAGCAGATTGCAGCTATTTTTGAGCAGACTGCCGCAAACGAAAAGGAACATGCAAAGCTTTGGTTTAAAGCTTTGGGCGAACTGGGCGATACAGCACAGAACCTTCTTGCAGCAGCGCAGGGAGAAAATTACGAGTGGACGGACATGTATGACCGTTTTGCCAAGGACGCAGAGGAGGAGGGCTTTACAGCTCTTGCTGCTCAGTTCAGAATGGTTGGAGAGATTGAAAAATCTCACGAGGAAAGATACCGTAAACTTCTCAGCAATGTTGAAGCTCAGGCAGTGTTTGCAAAGAGCGAAGAAACCATGTGGGAATGCCGCAACTGCGGACATCTTGTAATCGGTAAAAAAGCTCCTGAGGTTTGTCCCGTATGTGCTCATCCTCAAAGCTATTTTGAAGTAAGAAAAGAAAATTATTAATTTTCCGATTGAGGGGCGTATTTATACGCCCCCTTTTTGTATGCAAAAATCCATATCATGGTATAAATTTATCCTTGGCGGCGAAGAATAATGTTATCTTATTCTGAAACGGAGGATATTTTTTATGAATGATTATATCGCAGTAACCGATGTGTACGCAAGAGAGATTATTGACTCAAGAGGAAATCCCACAATTGAGGTGGAGGTTACCACGGATTGTTCCGTTACCGCTACGGCGTCTGTTCCGTCAGGTGCCTCTACGGGTGCTTTTGAGGCGGTGGAG
>URVP01000131.1 GCA_900551345.1 uncultured Eubacteriales bacterium | reverse complement strand
GTACTGCTATGCCTATAACAAATGTTATAATTCTGTTTAATATAAGTCTTTTTTTCATTTTTTTCACTCCTCATTAAATATAAATACTTCTTCAATACTTTTGTCAAAAATTTTTGCAATCTTGTATGCCAGTGTTATCGATGGGTTGTATCTGCCCTGTTCAAGAGAAATAATTGTCTGTCTGGATACATTAGCTGCATCCGCAAGCTCGTTTTGTGTCATTCCTTTTGCTTTTCTGAGCTGTGTAATCTTGTTTTCCGTAATGCTCACCTCCCTTAGCATTAATGTAAAGTTAACTTTACACACAGTATAATACATGTTTTTTGAAATGTCAAGTATGTTTTACATTTTTTTAAAATAAAAATTTACGCCTTAAGCCTAAACAGCAAAAAGTACTCATTTGTCAGACTCTTTATCTGACAAATGAGCACTCTGTAATGTGTAGTAAAAATATTTTTAATAGAATGTTGCTATTACCGGGTCGGGAGCAGAGGAAAGTGCAAAATCTACAAGAGTAAGCACCGGACCTTTTGCCTTATAAAGCCTGTGCTTTTTAAAATTAATTTTAGCTGTTATTATATACCAGGATTTGCTGTTTATTGATGATGCGTCCTCACATTCACATATCATCGGCTTAAATGTTACATCTTCAATACAACATGTCATAACCTGTCTTCCGATTAAAAACATCTTGTTTTCAAATGATTTATCCTTGGCAACCAGACCTTTGAATTTAATGGTTTTCCCTTCATATTTGTCCGGTTCCTCGCCCAGGTCTCTGTACCACTCGGCAAAATCTTTGTCTGCGATCTCTATAACCGGTGCATTGATATCAAACGGAAGCGGGTCTTCAATTTCATCATATTCTGCCCGGCCGTCAGGATATTCATATGCAATATCAGTCCTTCGGCTTACTCCTCTTATTATTTTGTGAATCTCCATTTTGTCAATTTTATCATTTGCTCTGTTAAGTACAATCAATTCACACCCTTGCAGCTTGTCTACCATAAGCTGACGCATGTTTGCATTATAGCTTACAAAGGTATTCGCATCGGCAAACATCATCTCCTGATATATCAGCCAGTTTTTGGGAAGATTAGCAAACAGGTCATTGATATACCACATTCCGTTGTATTCAATAATAATTCTCTCTGCTTTATGCCGCTTTTGCAGTTCGGTCAGTTTTTTTGCTTTTATATCGTTTTTATCCTCTATATATTCTATATCTATATCACAGCAAAAACGGGACTTATCGTATTCCTCAATTCCCTGTTCGCATACAATAAGCAATGTCCTTTCGCCCGAATTAAATCTGTTGTCCTCAAGCGTTTCCTGTATGAATTTTGTTTTGCCGCCTTCCAAAAAACCCGTAAAAAGGTATACCGGAATCTCCATTGTAATCGCCTCTCTTTGCAGTTTGTTTATTATTAAACGCCAAACAACTTTTCTATTTCTTCTTTGTTTAGCTTTGAACCGATGACGCAGAGTCTTCCTGTAATGTCGGCACCGCCCTGTCTTATGTCAGCTTCACCGGGAATATAGTCAAAATGTATCCAATTTTCATCTTCACGGTTTGCAACTATGCCTTTGGCACGAAGTACAATACCGTATTTTTCAGAATTTTCAAGAGATTTAAGAGCGTTTGCTATTTCGCCTGAGGTAAACTTCTTTACTGTTTCCGTTCCCCAGCTTGAAAAAACTTCATCTGCATGATGATGCCCATGTTCATGGTCATGTGTGCAACATTCGCATGTGCAGTTTTCACCGTGTTCATGATGATGCTCATGCTCATGGTGGTGTTCATGTTCATGGTGGTGTTCGTGCTCGTGGTGATGTTCGTGCTCATGGTGTTCATGTTCCAATGCTTTTAAAGCATCCTCCAGAGTGCTTTTTCTTTCCATTGCCTCAAGAATTTTATTTCCTTTTAAGTCTCCCCACGGTGTGGTTACTATAACAGCGTTTTTATTATGCTCACGAAGCAGGGATACAGCTTCATCAATCTTTTTATCGCTTACACCGTCCGTATGACTTAAAACAATACATCCTGCATGTTCTATCTGGTCGTTGAAAAACTCACCAAAATTTTTCATATACATTTTGCATTTATTTACATCGGCAATCGTGGTAAAAGAGTTAAGCTCAGCTTCGTCAGAGTTTATGCCTTTTACCGCACGGATTACATCGCTAAGCTTGCCCACTCCCGAAGGTTCTATCAGTATTCTGTCCGGATTAAAATCTTTGAGTACCTTTTTAAGTGCCTTACCGAAATCGCCCACCAAACTACAGCATATACAGCCCGAGTTCATTTCTGTAATTTCAATCCCGGCTTCTTTTAAAAAGCCGCCGTCAATTCCTATTTCCCCGAATTCATTTTCTATCAGCACAAGTTTTTCACCTGCATAAGCCTCTTTTATCAATTTTTTTATAAGGGTAGTTTTACCTGCACCCAAAAAACCGGAAAAAATATCAATTTTTGCCATATCTAAACCATTTCCTTTCTTAAATTTATACTGAAATTCAGTATAATACTTTGATTTTAAAAAGTCAAATGTTATTGTTGTGTCTATAAAGTTGATTGACCTACAGTTGACAAAATACTTATCTGATGTTATATTAAATTGGTATAATTTTTATCATAATTTATGGGGTTTTATAATGCCTGGTTTCTTTAAAAATATTAAATTGAAGTACTGTATGCTTGCTCTTGTGGGCAGTGCAGTTCTTGCATTTGGAATGTACAATGTTCATTCCTTTTCAGGAGTAACGGAGGGCGGCGTGCTTGGCTTAACCTTGCTTTTTCGCCGTTGGTTCAATGTTTCACCTGCTGTTTCGGGGTTTATCATGAATATGATATGTTATATTATGGGGTGGAAGGTTTTAGGATGGAAATTTGTTTTTTATTCAATTGTGGCGTCCTCAGGATTTTCTATCGTGTATAAAATATGCGAGCAGTTTCCCCCTTTATGGCCGAATTTATACACCATGCCTCTTCTTGCGGCTGTAATCGGAGCTTTATTTGTTGGAATAGGAGCAGGGCTTTGCGTTCGTGCTGGCGGTGCAGTAGGAGGCGATGATGCTCTTGCAATGAGTATTTCACATGTCAGCCGTATAAATATAGAGTGGATATATTTAATAAGCGATATTGTCGTTCTTGCATTGTCCATCAGTTACATTCCCTTGACAAGGATTGTGTATTCTCTTTTGACTGTTATTCTATCCGGTCAGCTTATCGGATTTGTTCAGCGGTTTAAGATAAACTTTGATCGGTCTTAAAAGATTTTGTTATAGATATTATTACTTTTTATCATGAGCTTTTATTGCAAGTTGAAGGAGCGATTTTATGAAAATCACATATTTGGGACATTCCTGTTTTAAACTTGAATATAACGGTTTTACTCTTGTGATAGACCCGTATAAAAACGGTAAGGTTCCCGGTCTTGCAGACCTTAATGAAAGTGCTGATGTTGTATTGTGCAGTCATGACCATGATGACCATAACGCAGCACAGCTTATCAGTCTTACAGGTAGAGAAGACACGCCCTTTGATGTTTCCGTCATTAAAACATATCATGATGATATGCGTGGCAGAAAAAGAGGGATAAATAAAATACATTCAATTACTGCCGGCGGATATCGGCTGGTGCATATGGGAGATATAGGATGCGGCCTTACATTATCTCAGAAAAAAGCTCTATGTAACCCGGATGTGCTTATGGTTCCCATAGGCGGATATTACACCGTTAATGCACATCAGGCTCTTCAGTTGGTAAACGATATTAAGCCCAATATGGTAATACCTATGCATTATCGTTATGATAATGTGGGATTTGAAGAAATAGATACTGCTGAAAACTTTCTGTCCGAATTTAACAAGTCTGACATTTACTTTACGGGAAGCGACTATGTTTTAAACGGAAATAAAACATTTTTTGTTGCGGTTATGTCGCCTAAATATAAAATAAATGGGTAATCAGCCTAATATGGGATGAGGGTTGAAAAATGAAAAAGATTAGCTTTTTATTAATAGTTGTACTTATTATATCTTTAATATGTCCCGCTTTTGCACAGACACCCACATATAATACGGGATCAAGGCAGCTTAAGGTTCTGGGAAATAAGCTGGTGTTTGCCGATGATGAATCCGTAGAGGTGCATCTGACCGGTGTCAATGTGTGTGGAAGCGAATGGATGGGCAATCCGGACAGCGAACATGTAAAAAGGTCGATAAAAGAAGCGGTTTATAATTGGGATTGTAACCTTATACGGCTTGGCGTTTCCCTTAACGGTTGGTGGGGCAGGTATAGTTATATTCGCGATGGCGGAGCATATTACCGCAGTTATATATCAGATGTTATCGATATTGTAAATGATACCGGAAAATATATTATTCTTGATTTGCACGAATACAATTATGTTTCTCAGGAGAACGCACAATTTTGGCGTGAAGCTGCCGAGATGTTCGGAAATAACCCGGCGGTACTTTTCGGACTTTTAAATGAGCCGTGCGGTAATATTACATGGGATACATGGCGCAACGGTGACGGCGGCGATAACTTCGGAATGCAGCCTTTGGTGGAGCTCATAAGGAGCAAAGGCGCAAAAAATATTCTTGTTGCAGGTGGTCTCAGCTATTCGGGAGATCTTCGCGGAATAGTGGACGGCTACGAACTGATAGATTGTGCTCCGGACTATGACACGAGCAAATCCGGATACGGCATAATGTATGATGCTCATATATATCCTGTGCACGGTGATACAAAGACTTGGGACAGTAAATTTGGAGATGCACGCAGGAATTATCCCATACTTATAGGTGAATTCGGCTGGGACCCGGAGGCCAGCGTCGTTGTAGGCACTGACATCCCTCCGGAAAGTGATAAATATCACGACAAATGGTTCCCCGAAATTTTTGACTGGATGAATGATGAT
>URVP01000130.1 GCA_900551345.1 uncultured Eubacteriales bacterium | reverse complement strand
AATCTTTTTAAGTGAATTGCCCTGACTGTCAAAACCGGTTGCAATAACTGTAATAGACATTTCATCACCGAGGTTTTCGTTAACAACAACACCGAAAATAAATGTAGCGTCTGCATCAATAAGGCTCTGAACATAATCTGCCGCTTCATTAACCTCTTGAAGTGCCATATCAGGACCGCCCTGAATATTCATTATGACGCCTGTAGCACCATCGATTGATGTTTCGAGAAGAGGACTGTGGACAGCCATCTGCGCAGCTTCAAGAGCTTTGTTTGCACCGCTGGCAGATCCAATACCCATATGAGCAAAACCTGCATTTTTCATAACGGCTTGTACATCTGCAAAGTCTGTATTGATTGTTCCCACACCCGAGATAAGGTCTGTTATACCTTGAACACCCTGACGAAGAACTTCATCAGCCATTTTAAACGCATCCTTCATAGATGTTCTGGGTTCTGCAATCTCAAGAAGCTTATCGTTGGGGATAACAACAAGAGCATCCACATTTGATTTAAGATTTTCAATTCCGCTAAGTGCTTGTGTCATTCTTTTTCTGCCTTCAAATGTAAAAGGCTTTGTCACAACACCTACTGTGAGAATACCCATCTCCTTTGCCACCTGGGCAACAATGGGAGCTCCTCCCGTGCCGGTTCCGCCGCCCATGCCGGCAGTAACGAAAACCATATTGGCACCTTTGATTGTCTGAGCAATCTCTTCCTTGCTTTCTTCTGCTGCTTTAAGACCGATTTCGGGATTTGCACCTGCGCCAAGTCCTTTGGTGATTTTTTCACCGATCTGGATTCTCTGCTCAGCTTTTGAAGACTGAAGCACCTGTTTATCTGTATTTACTGCTATAAATTCAACACTTGAAAGACCACTGTCAACCATTCTGTCAACGGCATTATTTCCGCCGCCGCCGACTCCGATAACTTTAAGGTTAACGGTTTCGTCATTTTTTCTCTCGAATTCTATCACGAAAACAACCTCCTATGTATATTAAAGATAGTATACTACAAAAATTTTCATTTGTAAATGGGTTTTTAAAGTTTTTTTACAAAATTATTACAGGAAATTTTATCAACTTTTGTCGAACTTATTGAGCATATGTCTACGCATTATTGCAAAGTTTTGGAATATTCTGAAAGATAGCACCACGCAGCACGGAATCACAAGATCAAACCCCAAAAGTTCCCCTGCATAAACAAATACAACAGCAATAAGAGCGTTACCGAAAAAACCTGTAATAAACACACCCAATTTAAAATTGGAATTTATGTGTGCGGCGATGCCTCCGAAAACAGAATCGAGTCCGGCAAGGATTGCAACCGCAACAAAAGGTGCCGCCTCCTGAGGAATATAAAATGGCATAAAAAGCGCAAGAGCAACTCCCAATGCTGTCCCTAAAATCATCATAATCATCAGTCGGCACCCCCCGATTTATCTACAGGCTTAGCATATGTGTTTTTTATTTCTCCCGTATATGCGGCAATAGATATATTTTCAGACCTTTTTATCTCTACGGGAATGTTCCAATAAGTCATTGTGTCCATAAAACCTTCAGGCATATTAAGCGTACTGTTTATTTTGCTGTAACTGCCTATTGCCTTAATTATAAACGGTGCATAGCACCTCACATTATTTACCGTAACCGATGAACCTGAGCAGCGTATCTCACTTGTAGAAATAATACGCTGATCGTTTAAAGAAATTGCCTCTGCTTCAGCATTCCTGAGTTCATTAATTAGCATAAGCAGGTCAGAATCGTGTATTGTTTCAGCTTCTGCGGAAGCTCCGTCGCCGGTATTGTGACGAATGGCGCTATCATTTATTGTTATGATAATTCCAGGGCCGGTTACATCAGTAAGGCCGGCTGCCAATTCTGCCTTTTCAAGGTCTTCAGAAAGAATTTTTGAATAGTCAGAGCTTTGGCTTGCTTCAGACTTGAATCGGTCAAGATCATTTTTATAAGTGCTTGCCTGTTTCTCCAGTTCCATATTTTTTTGACTCAGCTTTAGAACCTCGGATTGCAAAGTTTCCAGACGAGACGCCGTGGTAGCGTCCACAAGCTTATTGTTACGCCACACGCTTTTTATCTGCAAAGCTGCGCCGAAACCTATTATGAAGCATATAAGAGTTATCGCCATAATAGGCGTTTTTTTCTTCATTTAATTCACCGTTCCTCTTTTGTATGTAATTTATATAATATCCGTGTTTTATTGAGAAGTATCCTCTGACTTTTCTTCTTCCGATTGTTCTTCTTCAGATTGCTTTTCTTCCGATTGCGTATCATCGGCGGTATCAACATTATTTTCGTCGTCAGATGTTTCTCCGGTGTCCGACTCATCTGTATTTCCATCAGTTTTTTCTTCTTGTTTTACATTAGTTGGTGCATCCGGATTATATGTTTCCTTGTAGTATCCTCCCACATCGGGAGCAGAAATATCGAAGCTGCCTTCCACATCATCGCCCCGTTCTTGGAGAAATGTTTTTAAAAAGGCAAATTTATACTCAAGCTCTTCCGTATCGCCTACTATAACAGTCAGATTATTATATTTAAATTTAATTTCGTCGCCTTTTATTTCGATGTAAGATGTTCCGTCCTCATATCCTTCTTTTTTAAGCTGAGCAAGTAAAAGCTTATAAGATTTTCCGGCAAGAGTTCCCGAAGAAGCAAACAGATCACCCGGTGTGCTGCTGCCCAGTTTTGATACTTTTAACTCCTTAAGTTTTTTCGGAGCAGAAGTAACCTGTTCTAGAATCTTACCGTTGCGATCGATAAGAAGATATATTTTTGATGATGATTTGATATAAGCATAAGGCTGTGATTCTTTTACGGTAATTGTGACGGTTCCGGGAAGTACCCTTGACACATCCACACTGTCTATATAAGGAATTTCGAGTATAAGTTTTTCTGCTCGATTTTTCCTCATAAGCCATAGATTATCCCCGGTAAAAATACGCCCTGTTTGAATTATCAATTCAGAATCAACATTAGAGTTGCCTTTAACTTGAATTTTCGTTATATCAAATATGGGCGTAAATACCATAACCGACACAATTATAATAAGCAGAAATAAGAACAACACAAATCTTCTTCTGCGTTTTTTCGCCTTTATACGCTTTTTATAACGCAGTGCCTGTTTATTAGCTCTTTCTTCCGGTGTGATATTTCTTTCAGGTTTTCTTTTTCGTCTGTAAGTTTTCATAACAATTTTTCCTTTTAACAACGATATATATTTGCTCCTACGGATGATAGGGAGTTTTCCAATTTGCAATAGCCTCTGTCCAGATAATTAATACCGGTAATTTCACTCTTACCTTCTGCATTAAGTGCTGCTACCACAAGAGCGGCTGCTCCTCGCAAATCCTCAGCCTTTACATTGGCACCATACAGGCGGTCTACACCTCTGACTATTGCCGTACGCCCTTCGGTAAGAATATTGGCACCCATCATAATAAGGGGAGGTACATGTTTATATCTGCCGGAAAAGATATTTTCCGAAAAGACGCTTACTCCGTCACAAACGGTCAGCATCGCCATAATAATTGCCTGTGCATCGGTAGGAAATCCGGGATATGGCATTGTTCTTATATAGTCCACACTCTTAAGCCGTGCTGGTGCTGATATTTCAATCTTAGACTGACCTAATGCCACATCACATCCAGCTGTACGCATAATAGAAATCACAGACTGAACATGATCGGGATTGACATTGTTTATTATCAATCTTCCTCCCGTAACCGCAGCTGCTGCCATATAAGTTGAGGCCTCAATACGATCGGGAATTACAGTATATTCGCATCCGCTCAAGCCGGAAGTGCCCTCAATAGTAATAACATTGGTTCCCCCGCCGCTGATTTTGGCGCCCATGCAGTTTAAAAATCCCTGTAGATCCACAATTTCAGGCTCCTGTGCAGCATTTCTTATAACAGTAACGCCCTTAGCGGTTGCTGCTGCAAGCATGATATTTTCCGTAGCACCTACGCTGGGCATATCCAATGATATTTCACATCCTTTTACCCTACCGGTGCGACAGTTTATTCTGCCATGTCTTTCATCAGTTTTTACTGAAAGTCTTTCAAAAGCTTTTAAATGCAAATCAATGGGTCTGGGTCCCAGTTCACAGCCTCCCGGATATGTAATATCCGCCCGGCCGCACCTTGCCAGAATGGCTCCCAAAAATATGACCGAAGACCGCATCTCTCTCATCATATGTTCCGGAATATCACACCGGGACATACAAGAAGTATCAACAACTACCGAATCACCGTTACGGAATGCCTTGCATCCCAGATAATTAAGTATTTTTAAAGCAGCGTCTACATCTGTTATGTCGGGGCAGTTGCGTATAACGCTTATTCCGTTGCCCAGTATGGTTGCTGCAAGAATGGGCAGTGCCGCATTTTTTGCACCGTGAACATACACTCCGCCCTCAAGGCGGTTTCCGCCTTCTATAACGAGCATGCTCATATTTTACTACACCTCCGGATAATCAACAATACAATAACAGTATATGTCAATGTATCCAAGGTGGTTAACGGTGATATTTATAAGTATCTATAACAATAAATAATTGTTTTTAATTTTTCAATGCTGTCTTTTCTGCAATAGTACAGAGAGTTTTTGCCGCATCACATATGCCTGCTTTTGCCGCCGCCCGTGACATTTCTTTTAACTTTACAGGGTTTGTAATAAGCTCTTCAACCGTTTTAATCAGCCGTTCATCGGTAAGCTGCGCCTCTTTTATCATCACCGCTCCGCCGCAATCAGCAAGCGCTTTGGCGTTATACTCCTGATGATTGTGAGTAACATTGGGCGAGGGTATAAGAACCGAAGGCTTTCCCAATGCGGCAAGTTCGCTTACGGTTATGGCGCCCGAACGGGCAATAACCAAATCTGCCCCTGCGTATGCCTGAGGTGTATCATATATATAC
>URVP01000129.1 GCA_900551345.1 uncultured Eubacteriales bacterium | reverse complement strand
ATATAAATCAATGGAACTTCTGCCCATCGGCCCGGTGGTAATTATAGATACACCCGGATTTGACGATGCGGGAGAACTGGGAGAGCTGCGTGTTAAAAAGACTCGGCAGGTTCTTAATAAAACAGATATAGCTTTGCTTGTTGTTGATTCGACCGTGGGAAAAACAGACGCTGATGAAGAACTTATCAGAATTTTCAATGAAAAAAATATAAGTTATATTATCGTTTACAATAAGTCAGATGTAAATAATATTGAAAATCTTAAAGAAAATGAAATTGCCGTAAGTGCCAAAACCGGCGATAAAATATATGAACTGAAAGAAAAGATTGGTTCGTTTGCGGCTAAATTTACAAACAGTAAAAGACTTTTGGGGGATTTAATAACTCCCGGTGATTTTGTTATACTTATAACCCCCATAGATTCAGCTGCACCAAAAGGAAGAATGATCCTTCCTCAACAGCAGGCAATCCGTGATGTGCTTGATTCCGATGCAACGGTAATCGTGGTTAAAGAGACAGATTATGCAAAAACTCTTTCTTCGTTGGGTAAGAAGCCTGCCCTCGTGGTAACAGACAGCCAGGTATTTAAGCAAGTGGCGGGTGAAACGCCCGATGATATTCCCCTTACATCATTTTCAATTCTTATGTCTCGTTATAAAGGTCAGCTTAAAACAGCGGTGAGGGGAGCAAAATCCGTTGACGATATACAGGATTCTGACATAATTCTTATAAGTGAAGGCTGCACCCATCACAGACAATGTGACGATATCGGTACTGTTAAAATTCCTGCATGGATCAGAAAACATACAGGGAAATCACCAGAATTTGAATTTACATCAGGCGGCGAATTTCCTGAAGATTTATCAAAATATAAGCTTATTATTCATTGCGGAGGATGTATGCTTCCCGAAAGGGAAATGATATATCGGCAGAAAACAGCTGAAGATTTCGGTGTCCCCTTCACCAATTACGGCATACTTATTGCTTATATGAACGGTATACTTAAAAGAAGTACCGATATGCTGGAAATATAGCCGTATCAAATCTTGACAAATATTGTAAAAGTGATACAATATTAAGTTGTGTCACTTTTAGTTTTTTATGAAAGGAAATGTGATTATAATGGCAAAAAAACAGTTCAAATCCGAGTCTAAAAGACTGCTCGATTTAATGATTAATTCTATTTATACTCATAAGGAAATTTTCCTTCGTGAGCTGATTTCCAATGCAAACGATGCTTTGGATAAGCTTTACTATCTTTCTCTTACGGACGAAAGTGTGGATATTGATACTGAAAAACTTTGTATAAAAATTGATGCAGATAAAAATACAGGTATACTTAAAATCACCGATAACGGGATTGGTATGACAAAAGATGAGCTTGAAAAAAATCTGGGTACAATTGCAAAAAGCGGCTCCTTTGATTTTAAAAAGAACAATGAGGCGAAGGAAGATATTGATATAATCGGTCAGTTTGGAGTAGGCTTTTATTCTGCCTTTATGGTTGCAGACCGTATTGTTGTAAATTCAAAGGCATACGGCAGCGATGAAGCTTTTACCTGGGCTTCAAGCGGTGCTGACGGTTATGAAATTCTGCCTTGCGATAAAGAAACAAACGGAACAGAAATCATATTAAAACTTAAGGCAAATACCGAAGATGAAAAATATGACGAATTTTTAGACCAGTTCAGAATTTACGGTCTTGTGAAAAAATATTCCGACTATATAAAATATCCCATAAAAATGATGATGAAAAAAACAAAACCTGCTGAAAAAGAAGGGGATAAGCCGGAAGAATATTTTGAAGAAGAAATACTTAACAGTATGGTTCCCATTTGGAAAAAGAACAAATCCGAGCTGAAGGACGAGGATTACAATAATTTTTATAAAGAAAAGTTCTTTGACTATACTGACCCGATTAAAGTTATCCATACAAGTGCCGACGGTGTTGTAAGTTATAACGCTCTTTTGTTTATACCTGCTCATCCTTCGTATGATTATTATACCAAAGAATACAAAAAGGGACTCCAGCTTTATACAAACGGTGTTCTTATTATGGATAAGTGCGAGGATCTGCTCCCCGACTGCTTTGGTTTTGTAAAAGGTCTTGTGGATTCGGCAGACCTTTCTCTCAACATTTCAAGAGAGATGCTTCAGCATGACAGGCAGCTTAAGACCATAGCGGCACATCTTAAAAAGAAGATAAAGTCAGAACTTGAAAATATGCTAAAAAAAGACAGAGAAGCATATGAAAAGTTTTATGAAAACTTTAAGCGTCCGCTTAAATTCGGTATTTATGATAATTACGGCGCTGACAAGGACTTTTTGTGTGACCTTGTGATGTTCTATTCTTCAACAGTAGAAAAGAACACTACTCTTAAAGAATATACAGAGCGTATGAAAGAAGGTCAGGAATGCATTTATTATGCCTGCGGTGACAGTATTGAAAAAATTGCTAAAATGCCTCAGATAGAGCTTATGAAGGAAAAGGGCTTTGAAGTTCTTTATTTTACCGAAGATGTGGACGAGTTTGCCATTAAAGTTCTTGCTAAATATGACGATAAAGAATTTAAATCTGTTTCTGACAGTGACTTAAAATTTGACGATGAATCTACCGAGCAAAAAGATGAGGACAAAAATTTGTTTGACAAAATGAAAACGGCGCTTGACGGTAAAGTTGTTGAAGTAAAAGCATCTTCAAAACTTAAGTCGTACCCCGTATGCATTTCCAGTGTGGGAGAAATTACAGTAGAAATGGAAAAAGTGCTGAGCACCATGCCCGGAAATGAGGGGGTAAAAGCACAGCGAGTACTTGAAATAAATACAAATCATCCTATATATGCAAAACTTAAAACTCTTGCTGATAACGATGAGCAGCTTAAAAAATATACAAAGGTTCTTTATACCTGTGCACTTATGACCGATGGCCTTTCTGTTGACGACCCCACGGGATTCACAGAGGATTTGTGTTCAATTATAGAATAAATACTGTCAATTATCCATTGCTTTTGTATATAATAGAACATAACGCATTTTTATAAGGAGAGCTGATATCCCGATGATATATAATAATATTCTTGAAGCCGTTGGACATACCCCGATGATACGCCTCAACCGCATGACTGACCCGGACTCGGCAGATATACTTGTTAAATTTGAAGGGCTTAATGTGGGAGGTTCTATTAAAACCAGAACAGCCCTTAACATGATCGATGAGGCAGAGCGGCAGGGTCTTATAAATAAAGATACTGTTATAGTTGAGCCTACCAGCGGAAATCAAGGCATAGGTCTGGCGCTTATCGGTGCAGTAAGAGGTTATAAAACTAAGATAATCATGCCCGATTCTGTCAGTGAAGAACGGAGAAAACTTGTACGCCATTACGGTGCGGAGGTTATTCTTATACATGATTCCGGTAATATAGGTGATTGTATAGATATGTGCCTTAAAACTGCACTCAAAATGGCGGAGGAAGATCCAAATGTTTATGTACCGCAGCAGTTTGAAAATTCAGCAAATCCCATGGCACACCGTCATCATACGGGACTTGAAATACTGGAGCAAACTGCCGGCAAAATCGATGGATTCTGTTCGGGAATAGGAACGGGTGGAACAATAACGGGTATCGGCGAAGTTCTGAAAGCACAGTATCCGGATATTACAATTTGGGCGGTTGAGCCTGAAAATGCAGCTATTCTTGCAGGAGGTACTGTCGGCACTCATATACAGATGGGTATAGGTGACGGACTCATTCCCGGAATTTTAAACTGTAATATCTACGAAGAGATATGTGTTATAAGTGATGACGAAGCAATCAGTACTTCAAAGGATTTAGCCCGTCTTGAAGGTATAATGTGCGGCATTTCAAGCGGGACCAATGTGGCTGCCGCAAAAAGGCTTGCAAAAAAATTGGGTAAGGGCAAGACTGTGGTTACCATTCTTCCCGATACAGCAGAACGATACTTTTCAACCCCGCTTTTCGGAGGAGAATGATAATGTCTTTTAAATGCAATAATTTTAGATATACAATTATATCTTCGTATATAGGATATTTTACTCAGGCGATAATTGTTTGTTTTGTGCCGTTGCTTTTTCTTACTTTTAGAAAGTCATACGGCATTACTTTGCAGCAGCTCGCATTATTGGTATCGGTCAATTTTGTAGTGCAGCTTTTGATAGATTTGTGTTCGGTTAAAATAATCGCAAAAACAGGATACCGTAAAGCTATTACTGCGGCACATTTCTTCGGTGCAGCGGGACTTCTCTGCCTGGCAATTCTTCCTGAGGTTGCAGGTTATGCAGGACTTATGGCATCGGTTTGTATTTACGCCGTAGGCGGAGGTCTTATTGAAGTGCTGGTAAGCCCAATTGTAGAGGCTTGTCCGACTGACAATAAAACGGCTCATATGGGTTTGCTTCATTCAGCATACTGTTGGGGCTGTGTTATCGTAATTGCCGTGTCTACTGCATTTTTCAGTGTTTTTGGTATAGATAATTGGCGAGTGTTGTCTGTTATATGGGGTTTTGTTCCTTTGATAAATGCATTTGCTTTTATGGTTGTGCCGATTAAAACTTTAGAGGAACACACACAATCCATATCGGTAAAAAGTATAGCGTCCAGCCCCATATTTTGGCTTTTAATGCTTCTGATGCTTTGTTCCGGTGCCGCCGAGCAGGTTATAAGTCAATGGTCATCTGCGTTTGCTGAAGCAGGACTTGGTGTTCCGAAAACAGTAGGCGATTTGGCAGGTCCTTGTATGTTTGCCGTTCTTATGGGTATTTCTCGTATCATATATGCTTTTTCGGGAGAGAAGTTTACAATCGAAAAATATCTTGTTTTTAGTGGAATATTGTGCATAATTGGATATACTATGATTGTATTTTTCAACAGCTCAGCCGTATCTCTTTCCGGATGTGCTGTGTGCGGAATTGCAGTTGCTGCAATGTGGCCCGGTACTTTCAGCC
>URVP01000128.1 GCA_900551345.1 uncultured Eubacteriales bacterium | reverse complement strand
GAGGAGGCAAAAGGCCGAAGTTTATATTCATCGGCTGGAAGTCGGTCTGCGCCCCGTTTGAAACATAGTGTGCAAGAGCCCCGGTTGCCGTATTTATATCAAAAACAGCCTCCTGCTTGCCCATTGCTTTTTTTGCGGCGTTTATACCGGCAACTATTCCGCTTGAAGCAGATTCAACATAACCTTCAACACCGGTTATCTGTCCGGCAAAATATATGTTGGGTTTTTCTCTCATACAATAAGTTGCATCAAGCAGCTTGGGAGAATTAATATAAGTATTGCGGTGCATTACTCCGTATCTTACAAACTCTGCATTTTCAAGACCGGGTATCATGCTGAACACACGCTTTTGCTCACCGAATTTAAGATGGGTCTGAAATCCCACTATGTTATAAAGAGAGCCTTGCGCATTGTCCTGTCTGAGCTGCACAACCGCATAAGGCAGACGGTCGGTACCCGGATAGGGAAGCCCCACCGGCTTAAGCATTCCGAAAAGCAGTGTCTGCGGACCTCTTTTTGCCATAACCTCCACCGGCATACAGCCTTCAAACACATTATTTTCAAAGCCGTGGAGCATAACCTCCTCGGCATTTATCAGTTCGTTATAAAAACGCTCATATTCATCTTTATTCATGGGACAGTTAATATAGTCCGCTCCGCCCTTTCCGTAGCGTGCCGCTTTATAAACCTTTTCTTTATCTATGCTTTCATAGGTAACTATGGGCGCAGCAGCGTCAAAAAAGTGCAGATAATCACCTGTAAGGGTGCGTATATCTTCATACAGCCCCCCTTCGGTAAGAGGACCTGAAGCCACTATAACAATCCCGTCATCGTCAATTTGAGTAACCTCGCCTTGGATAACTTCTATAAGGGGGTGACTTTTAATCTTTTGGGTAATATATTCGGCAAAGCCTTCCCGGTCAACCGCCAGAGCACCTCCGGCAGGAACCCGTGTTTTGTCGGCAGACTCCATAACAAGAGAGCCTAAAATACGCATTTCCTCCTTAAGCAATCCCACGGCATTGGAAATACCGTCAGCTCTTAAAGAATTGCTGCATACCAGCTCGGCAAAATTTTCTGATTTATGCGCCGGGGACATTTTTTGCGGCTTTTGCTCATAAAGTTTTACCCCTATCCCCAGTTTTGCAATCTGCCATGCCGCCTCGCACCCTGCAAGGCCTGCACCGATAATCTTTATAGGTTTTATCATCTTGAATTTTCACATTCCTTATTGCTGCAAATATGCTTTATGCCGCTTTTGGTGCGTTTTTCAACCTTTATACTTCCGCATATCTCACATTTTTCATTTACCGGCTTATCCCATGTCATAAAGTCACAGGCGGGATTATTCTCACAGCCGTAATACACCTTGCCTCTTTTACTGTTGCGGATAAGGATTTTGCCTCCGCATTTGGGGCATGGCACACCCAATTCCACAACGATATTTTTGGTATTTCGACATTCGGGAAAGCCCGGACAAGCAAGGAATTTGCCGTAGCGTCCCATTTTATAAACCATCATCCGTCCGCATTTTTCGCACTGCACATCGGAAACCTCATCAGCAACCTTTATCTTGCCGATTTCGTCCTCTGCCTTTTTGAGTACGGTATTAAACGGAGTATAAAAATCACTTATAATATGGTGCCATTCTTCTTTTCCTTCCTCAACACGGTCAAGAAGTGTTTCCATATTTGCAGTAAATTCCACATCTACAATATCGGCAAAATAATTCTTCATAAGGTCGGTAACCACTATGCCCAGCTCGGTGGGATAAAGGGTTTTTGACTCCCTTGCCACATATCCTCTTGCCAGGATTGTAGAAATTGTAGGAGCATAGGTACTGGGACGGCCTATACCATCCTCTTCCATCGCTTTAATAAGTGTTGCTTCGGTATATCTTGCAGGGGGCTGAGTAAAGCTCTGTTTAGGTTCAAGCTTTTTAAGGTCAAGCTTTTCACCCACCTCAAGCATGGGAAGCTTGCCCTCCTTCTCTTCCTCTTCTTCCTCCGGAGCAGCATCGGTACTTTCTACATAAACCTTGGTAAATCCCTGGAATTTAATTTTTGAACCGCTTGCCTTAAATATATATTTATCCGCCTGTATGTCAGCCTGGATTGTGTCATATATGGCATTGGACATCTGACTTGCCACAAAACGCTCCCATATAAGCTTATACAGTTTAAAGAGCGCAGGCTCCAAAATCTGCTTTGCCATATGAGGAGTAAAGGTCACATCGGTAGGACGAATTGCCTCGTGCGCATCCTGGGCATTCTTCTTGGTGCGGAACTGTCTTGCCTTTACCGGGTGAAACTCTTTTCCGTAAGTTTCGGCAATAAATTGTCTTGCTGCCGCCTGTGCCTCATCGGATATACGCAGTGAGTCGGTACGCATATATGTTATAAGTCCTACAGTACCTTTTCCTTTTATATCCACACCCTCGTAAAGTGTTTGAGCCACCTGCATGGTTTTTTTCGATGTAAAGTTGAGCTTTCGTGAAGCCTCCTGCTGCAATGTACTGGTGGTAAAAGGTGCAGCGGGGGTCTTGGATTTATCGCTTTTCTTTACTGATTTTACAACATAATCGCTGTTTTTAAGATTGTTTAATATCTCGTCGACCTGCTCTTTATTGTGCAGATTTTTTTTCTTCCCGTCAAGGCCGCTGTGAAAACGAGCAGTAAACTCCTGCTTTGCCCCATGCTGGGACATAAGAGCGGATATATTCCAAAATTCAACGGGAGTAAAGTTGTCTATTTCGTTTTCTCTGTCTACTACAAGCCTTGTTGCAACAGACTGAACACGACCTGCCGAAAGTCCTTTTTTAACCTTTTTCCACAAAAGAGGGCTTATGGAATAACCCACTATTCGGTCAAGAACACGCCTTGCCTGCTGTGCGTTAACAAGATTAAGGTCGATTTGACGGGGTGATTTAACCGCATTTTTTACCGCAGACTGGGTTATCTCATTAAAAGCAACCCTATATGTCTTTTCCGGATCGATATTAAGAGTCTGCTGAAGATGCCACGAAATTGCCTCTCCCTCACGGTCAGGGTCGGTTGCAAGAAAGACCTTATCGGCACTTTTGGCATTCTTTTTTAACTTTGAAAGCAAATCGCCCTTGCCCCGTATTGTAATATAACGGGGTTCAAAATTGTTTTCTATATCAATACCCATCTGGCTTTTGGGCAGATCTCGAAGGTGTCCCATAGAAGCCTGAACGGTGTAGTTACTGCCGAGATATTTTTTTATTGTTTTCGCCTTTGCCGGCGATTCTACTATTACAAGGTAGCGCGGCATTTATTTTTTCTCCTTCCGCATATTTAGTTTGGTATATTACCGGCGAAGCTTCACGCTTTGGACGGTTAAGAAAATTGCATGAGTAAAACAGTTTTTACTTAAGTACATATCTTTGTCCCGAAAGACAGCTTACCTTGCCTTGCAGTTCAAGTAATGCCATTTTAGCATTAACTTCCTTTGCGGTCAAGCCGCATCTTTCGCATAATAGGTCAATATCCGTAGGAATACTGTTGCTAAGCATTCCCAAAATATAATTATCATCACTGTTAATAGGGTTTTCAATCTGTTTTTCAACACCCGCCATAACACGCTCTCTTTGAGAAACCAAAAAGTCACCGTATATTTCATCGGGTGAATATGCAAATTTTGCTCCATCACGGGCAAGAGCAATGTTACCCAATCCTCGCTTATTGTCCAGGTTGGTAGGCACGGTATAAACCGCACGCCCGTATTCATTTGCCAAATTTGCAGTTATCATTGTTCCGCTTCGTTCGGTACATTCAACCACCATGGTAGCCAGGCTCATTCCGCATATAATTCTGTTCCTGGGCGGAAAGTGAGACGGCAGCGGAGCACTGCCCGGCGGATACTCTGAGATTACCGCACCGGAGTTTTCTATGACCTTCATAAGCTGATCATTTTCGGGAGGATAAACCACATCCACACCGCAGCCCAAAACAGCCACGGTTTTCATGCCCGCTCGCAATGCGCCCTGATGGCACAGTGAGTCTATACCTCTTGCCATACCGCTGACGATTGTCATGCCTGCCGCAGCAATTTCATACGAAAAATGCTCGGCAATTTTTACTCCGTATACCGAAGGCCGGCGAGTTCCCACCATAGCTATGGGGAATTCATCTTTCATATTGCCCAGATTTCCCTTTACATATAAAATCAAGGGGAAATCGGCAATTTCACGCAAAAGCAGAGGATAATCCTCTGACTCCCAATCTATTATATCAATTTCTTTTTGCTTACATTCATCTAATATTTTTTGTGCTTTGTTAAGACTTTTGTCGCAAAGCAAAGTTTTCTCTTTTTCTGTAAGGCCTTGTGTCAATCTTATGTCCTTTTCCGATGCGATAAATGCATTTTTAGCACTTGAAAATGCATTTATTACCGTATGACATCGGGCAGTTCCCATACCGTTAAGAGACACAAGCCACAAATTATAGATAATGCTGTTATTCATATATATAAATCCACCTTTTTACAGGGACTAACTTTCAAAATCAAACCTGCGTCTGTATTCATACAGACATACGGACGCTGCTATTGCCGCATTGAGAGATTCAACTCTGCCGCTCATGGGGATTTTAATTTTAAGGTCAGCCTTTTGGATAAGAGCATCGCTGACTCCGTGAGCCTCGCTGCCTATAACAACAGCGATTTTTCTGTCTTTTTTATCCGTTTCGTATAGATTAATTGCACCGTCAAGACATGTTACAACGAGAGTAAATCCTGCTTTTTTAAGAAGTTCGATATATTCATATCCCGAAAAAACGGGCATTCTGAAAATTGAGCCCATGGTAGAGCGTACGGTTTTGGGATTGTACAAATCCACTGTATTGCCTGCAAGCACAACTGCATCTGCACCTGCCGCTTCTGCCGTTCGCAGCATGGTTCCCAAATTTCCCGGGTCGGATATATTTTCACACACAAGAACAAGC